>NZ_JAVKPK010000018.1:0-55077 GCF_031461075.1 Methanosarcina baikalica
TTCAAATTTGACAGAAGCATGCATTGTAAAATGTATAAATGGACTTCATGCATCGGTTTTCTTTAAAAAGTTGGGATTTTTGGAGAGAGTTGATTAATTTTTGACGTTGATTAATTTTCACATATGTTTTGTGTCGATACAATGTGTGTTTTGTAATAACATACTGTATTAATTAGTATGAAATGTCAAATTTTGAGTAATTACCCAAATATTATTGAAAAAGAATGAATTTTGTAAAAACTAGTGCTTCGATTCCAAAATAAATTCCCGATCTAGTGGAAAATTCATGATCGGGAAATAGCTTTAAAAGTAAAGTTTTGTGAACATAATTCGGAATCGCAGTACTAGTGAAACTTCGGTTAGTCTTCGCAGTCCATATTGTATGTTTTCTCAAAATCTCTCAAAATGTTTATTCTCTCATACAGGCACAACTCGAAAAGATGTTTTATCAATCTAGCGATATGCTCACAGCTCAGCTCATCCGTATTGACCCGGATATCCTTCAGATTTTCAGTAGGGGAATTAAGATATTCAATAATCTTCTTGGTTTTATATGAATTATCATCATCAGTGCTAATTAAATATCTCAGTAGCCAGCGAAGGTAGTCTGAACACGCTTTTTGTAGTTTGTATTTTATTTCTATAGAGTAGATTCTTGAACTACCAAGACTCATGATCAAACACTGTATTCTGTCAACATATTTTTTCCATTCATTGATATTTATGATGTTCTTTTTTTCTTCATACATAACTACTTCTAAAGCACACTTGAAGGTTCGAACATTGATGTTTTCTGTATTGATAATACTCTTGAGACTATCCTCAAAGGCAGGGCTAATATCCCGAATACTTTCCGCTTCAGTTATTCCATAGTCTTTAGCGTTTTCAAGGGCTTTTCCTTTGAATAGACTGGCACCTATCAAGCGATTACTCCTTGAGAAGTCTACAGGGCGTTCTTTCTTGAGAATTAAATAATAAAAAGTAGTAATATTGTGGGGTGTTTCGTCCAGTCTGTGTACAAGTCGTTTCTTTCCTTTATCTTTAATTTCGAAGCCAGCATCTCTTGCCGCCATTTCCAGCAAGTCTGGCATGCCTGGTAGACTGTTTTTCTCTGGAACAGTGACATAACAATACCCATCTGAATGGAGCAATCGGTTAAAGCTAAAGAAAGAAGAGTAGATTGCCAGTGGATTTTTACCAAGATAGTGGAGAGAGTGTGCACAACAGACAAGATCACACTTATCTTCAAGGGACTTTTCGAAATGAGGTAAATTTATCTGGTAAAAAATACAATTCTCTTTGGGGGTGCTTTCATGCCATTGAGGATTAAAGTCCTGTGCATGATATTTAAAATTATCACTTAGCGGTATTCGTTCCCACTCTCTAAATGCAAGTAAAGCTTTATACTGCCCCCAATTGGAGCATCCAGCGTCATACATATTGTTCAGTACAAATTTTTCTTTTCGCATTTCCTCTTGTGAATTTTTAAATAATTTATATAACAAGTGTAATCCAATGATCTGTAATTCGCGATCTACCCATGAATTCGAGTATAAATCTGCATACCCTTCCTTTTGAGCGAGATCTATCTGCTCTTGAAAATATTTTTTTCCGGATATATCAGCTATAAGCTGAAGAAGATTGCTGTTTTTGGAAGTTATGCCTTCTTTCTCATTTTGTTTAAACAATTCCATTGGCGTTTTTGGCTCAAACCGCCCAATTGAGTGAAACCTAGCATTCCCGTAATCAACATTAAGCTCATGAGCTTCCCGCTTATCCTCAAATTTCTCAGCATCTTTTAATTTTTTAGTCTGTATTAATAGATTATTCAAAAAGATATTGACACTTTCGTCTGCATCATCTTTATAAGGAATGATGTTAATTTCTTTGAAACTATCGCTCTTCTGATTACGCCATTTATTAGCACGGTTTAAACTCATCAATGCATAGTGTTTGCCAGGAGCTTGCCCAAATAATTTTTTCAGTTTATCCATCTGAAAAAGAATATTTGGATCATTAAAACTAAACCCGATGAATAAGATAGTATTACTGGCAATCAAATCCTGAAGAATTCGATTGCATACACTACGTCTCTGAAACTTATTATAATCTTTTGTACCTAAGATTATCGTATCGGGCACATCAGCCCTACCATGAATATGTAGAATAATTTTCTTTCCATTCTGGATGTCTTCCTGTATTAGAAGAAGCTTATTTCCAAAATGTGTACCGTTTGCGAAATTAATTCGCACATGCTGATCATAAGCTCGCTCAATCAGTTTGTCATAATTAGTTGTGAGAATAACATTTATTGGAAGTTTCGTAATAGCTTCATGGACATCTGTCAATTTAACCTCCTTTCGATTTATTTCATTTATGATGAAACGATGAAATGCTAGAGTATTGTGCTTGTCCATACATTCGCGGATCTGATCAGCTGCAATAAGATAAGATTCCTCAATTATCTCTTCTTCAATTTCGGATGAATTTGGAATATGGATTGTATTTTCTTCACAGTATTTGAGCATATTATGCAGAAGATCAGACCAATTAGGTAATCCTGCACGTTTTGAGACACCAGCACCAATGAACAGCACACATTTGCCTCTACTAATTTGTTCAACTAAATGTGGTGGTATTTCCATTGTATTAAGTAAATTCATTCGACACTCCTCCTGGAACTCATGGGAACTCATTAGTTTAACTATTGTTAACTCTTCATGACTTTCAAAAACAAGAATATTGTATGTAAAATATCTGTATTTTGCTATTTAGAATTTCGATAAACCCCCGATTACACCAAATTGCTTATATAGGATTTATAAGCAACCGCCCAAAATTGAGGTTTATCGAAATCCTCTAGTTTATATGAAGTGTGTAAACAACTCATTACGTTTGGAAGCGTACTTATTTTGCTGTAAAATTACAAATATCAACAAATTATGAAAACGGAAATCATACATAGGAAGAATTTAATAACATAAATATGAAAAAATTCAACTTTGAATTTACAGCAAATTCGCGACACTGCCTCACGCTTAGAGATTACAAAAATCATCGGAAATATAATGCAGTTTACTAGATCAGATATAAATTTATCGAAATTGATTGATTTTCATTAGGATTTACACAGTGAACTGAAAAATCAATTGCATTAAAACTTTAACTGTTTGGAATATAAATTAAAAACACAATATTATAGTAGCCTACATTCGGCAGCAAGCACATTCAAACATTAAAATATCCTTAATTGTTATTTTTTGCAGGTTCACTTAAAACCTGCTTTCGGCAGGTCGACAGTAAAAATTAGAATGTTTTTTACGATACCGTTTTTGAATATTAGCTAACTATATATTGGGTTTAAAGTTGGTTAACGTGTGGCTCAACTCCCACGACATATATAAGTACTGAATCATTTTTTCATTGAAGTTTTGTATGAGAAATTAATAATTGGTTATATGTAAACCTAACAACTGTACACAATTATGGAGCATCATTTCAAAATCGCCATCAGAAAAAATATTGAAAATTAATTGTCGACCTGCCGAATGTAGGATGTAGATCGCTTAAGCTTCCCTTATGTGTTCTTTTACAAACTTTACAAGCAGTTAATGAAGGTGTTGAAAAATGAAGAGATTTCGTTTAATAATTTATTTATAAAGAGGCTGTCTCAAAACTACATTTGATTCTAAACTTGGAGAAAAATATTTGACTATAAGGTTAATTCACACCTGAATTTCGGAATAGTTTCCTATTCGAATATAAAGTCAAAAATGTTCATTACCCAATTGCAGAAATTAGTCGAGTTTTGAGACAGCTTGAAATGAATTGTTTTATCCCGACTCTTAAGAAATCTTTTCAATTATTTCTTCCAGCGTCAGAAGTTCCTGTTCTCCGGAAACCATGTCCCTGAGAGTAAGTTTCCCTGCCTCAAGTTCTTTTTCCCCGACTATGACCACGTAATCGGCGTTGATGGTATTTGCATAGGAGAGCTGGGTTTTGAAATTGCGTTCCATGAGGTCTACATGAACTGGCAGATACTTCCTTAATTCAGTTGCAATTTTTGCGGCTTGCAGGTGAGTATCAGGCTTTGAGATCAGCACAAGGCTTTTGAGCGCGGGCTGTTCGAGAGGACATATCTCCATGATTCTGTCAAAACCTATCCCGAAACCGGTTGAAGGCACGTCCCCGCCTCCGAAAAGCTGGATAAGCTGATAAGAGCCTCCTCCGCAGACCTGCTTCTGGGCGCCGAGACCCTCGCCGTAAACCTCAAAGACCATGCCGGTGTAGTAGTCGAGCCCGCGTGCAATTCCGAAGTCAAGAGAATAATCAACTCCGTATGCATCGAGGAGTTTAAGGGTCTTTTCAAAGCTTACCAGCTCCGGGATATTTCCGACTATTTTCTTTACATCCGGCAGGATATACCTGCCTTCCAGTTTAATCAGGCGGAAAAGATCGGACTTGAGCTGCTCTTCTGCCCCAATTTCTTCAAGCAGAGCTTCGAGGCCTGCATACTCTTTCTTATCTACAAGCCTCATGGTCTTGCTTACAATTTCAGGTTCAAGTCCGCTCAAAAGCGTACGTATGACTGCAAGGTTGCCAAGCTTCATGTCGCCCCTGACTCCGACAGCTTTTAACAGGGCATCTGCAAGAGCAATAACCTCGGCATCGGAATCGGGTTTTCCACTTCCTATAAGTTCAACCCCGAACTGCCAGAATTCCCTGAAACGGCCTTTCTGAGGGCGCTCATAGCGGAAACAGTTTTCAAAATAAAATAGCTTTAAGGGTTTCGTAAATGACTGGAGTTCGTTTACATACAGGCGCATAACAGGAGCAGTCAGTTCCGGTCTGAGGGTCATTTCCCTGCCCCCTTTGTCCGTAAAATTATAGAGTTCCCCTACGATCCCTTCCCCGGACTTAAGGGTGAAAAGGTCCAGATGTTCAAACGTGGGCGTAATGATTTCACTGTAGCCCCAGTTGCGGACAACGTTTCGCATAACACTTTCCACGTATCTTCTCCGGGCAGTGTCGGCAGGTAAAAAGTCCCGGGTCCCTCTTGGTCTATTAACTGTCATTTTTAAATGCACCTGATATCTATTGAGTTTAGAAAAATTATTTTAAGATATAAACCGCCAGTCCATATGTATAACTCACATATATTCCCTGGTTTACTGATAGAATATTCCCTGGTTTGCTGACGTGCGAATTCAGGGCATCTTCAGTTTTCCAAACTTTATACAATCTTCTTAATACAAAATATATTCTTTTTTCAGCTATTTTGGATGGTAGTAGTTAAAAACAAGCTATTTTACTTTTTCGATGATCCGAAATCAGAGAAAATGTCACGAATTAATAAGAAAAATGAAAACTAGAATAATATAGTTATGATGTAAAATAAAGTAGAATGGATTCCAAAAGCGAGAGTTTTCGCAATCAAACAATTGTAAAGCAAATAAAGGCAAGTTTACGTTGAATAATATAATAAGCAGATTAATATACAGGATTTACACTAAATACTTGCGATCACCGTGTCCGAGCAAAGAAGTGTACCTTTAAGGGAGCATCTACTGTCCCTGAGGCCCTGCCTGCATGGAGGGCTAATTCAGGAAACGTCTGAGACTTACGGGATTTCTGAAAGCGAAATTCTTGACTTCAGTGCAAACTTTAATCCTCTGGGAAACCCTTTTGAGCATCCGGAAAGCGGATTGAACTTTGACGACATTCTTAAGAAGAGCCTTGAAAAGCTTATGGAGTACCCTGATAACAGATATCTGGAGTTTCGGGAGGCTGCCGCAAAGTTCGTAGGGCTCGGAGTAGCTCCGCAGAATATCATTCCGGGAAATGGTTCAACAGAAATTGTCAGGCTTGTAGTCGAATGTGTAGCTGAAAAAGGAGATATCGTCCTTCTGCCGTGGCCTACTTTCGGGGAATATGAAATGCAATGCCGGATCATGGGAGCAGAACCGCAATACCCCAGGCAGGAAGAGGTAGAAACACTTTCTGATGAAGTTCTGGAAAAAGCAAAAATCCTTTTTATTTGCAACCCAAACAACCCTACAGGACAGCTCCGTACTAGAGAAGAAATAAAAACTCTTGCAGAGCGCTGCAAGAAGCATAAAACCCTTCTTTTTGTAGATGAAGCATTCATCGAACTCTCTGACCCTGCACAGAGTGTTGCAGATCTTCCAGGAAGCAACAATTACGTTTTTGTTATGCGTTCCCTTACAAAGGACTTTGCAATTCCCGGAATCAGAATGGGCTTCGGGATAGCTTCCCCTGAAATGGCTGAGATCCTGAATACTGCCAGGCTTTCCTGGAACCTAGGAACTGTGGCAAACGCCACAGGAACCGCACTTCTTAATATCGAAGGCGGGATGGAAAACCCATACTTGAAAAAAGCAAGGGCTATGATCCGGGAAGAAGGAGAAAAGCTCAAAGCCAAACTCGACAGGATCAGAGGTTTTGAAGCTGGGGAAGTGAATGTAAACTTTATCTTTGTTAACATCAAAAAATTCATGCTTAACTCAAGCGAATTAAGCGCACGCATGGCAGCGCGTGGAGTCCTGATAAGGGACTGTGCTTCCTTCCACGGTCTTGAAAAAGATTACATCAGGGTTGCAGTCCGGACAGCAGAAGAAAATGACAGGCTGATTGCTGTAATCGGAGATGTCATTATCCAGTGGGGCAAAGAACAGGCAAAGCATGAGCTTCAGAACGTGATAGAAAAGGCCACTGAAGAAGGTATAGGAGGCAGGAAGACCTGCGAGTACTACCCCTGCCACTTCGAAGGCCAGAACTGCACCTTCTGCTTCTGCCCATTTTATCCCTGTGAAAACGAGCGCACCGGAGGAAAATGGATCCAGAGCTCAAGAGGCGGCAAAGTATGGAGCTGTGTTGACTGTCACCTTGTACACAAGAAAGAAATAGCCCAGAAAATCCTTGACTGCCTCATGCAGGAAGGAGACACGGATGAACTTGTAAAAGTGGCCTGGAAAGAAGTGATGGAGCCTATCCTATGATTGTGCCGGACAGCGGGCACCTTGCTCTGGTACTTCTGCTTGCAGCAGCCATTGACATAGTTTTCGGGGAGCCGCCTGCTGCCGTACACCCTGTCGTATGGATAGGAAAATTAATCAACTTTTTGAAAAATGCAGCTCCAAAAACGCACAGGAAATTGTATGGAGTTGCAATGGCTCTTTGCTGTGTTTTTTTCGCAGCTTTGCTGAGTTATTCCGTCCTTTACATTGCAGCCCTTCCTGGAATTCCGCGCATTCTTGCACTTTTCATAGAAGCATACTTCCTCAAAGCCACCTTTGCTATCAATTGTCTGCTTAGTCCTGCAAGGGAAATTTACAGGCATCTTGAAGAAAATAGGCTTGAGAAAGTCAGGGAACTGCTTCCGATATATGTAAGCCGGAATACTTCCAGACTGACTAAAACCCAGATGTCTTCCGCAGTTATTGAGTCGGTATCCGAAAATTACGTAGACGGTATCCTGAGTCCAATTTTTTATTATACCCTTTTCGGGGAACTCGGGCTTGTGGCTGCATATGTGTTTAAAGCCATAAGTACTCTGGATTCTATGGTCGGATACAAAACCGAACCGTACAGGGAGCTGGGATATTTCTCAGCGAAATCCGATGATGTACTGAACTGGATTCCTGCCCGGATATCCGTCATATTTATTCTTGCCGCAGCTGTTACAGTGACGCTGCTCCCGAAAAAGCAGGGAAAAATAAACCCCCTCGGCAGTATAAGAAGTGCCCTTGAAGACGGAATGAAGACTCCATCTCCCAATTCAGGCTATCCCATGGCAGCTACTGCAGGAGCTCTCGGAGTCAAACTAGAAAAACCTGAATATTACATACTTGGAGCCTTATACCCCCCGACCGAAGTAAAAGATATAAAAAGGGCATCCCAATTAATAGCAATTGCTTCAGGATTCTCACTTGTCGCTTTTGCGGCAGCGATCCAGATAGCAGGGATTCACCTGTATCTATGACCACCTTCTTTATTTGTCGGGTCCGCGCTCTTGCCACTATCAGTATTTTGTGCGAAAACAAAACTTTGAGAAAGCCGGAATAAGCCCGACAGATAGTACTCTGCTGGAAAAATAAAACCTACCACTAAGCGATAAGGTTTGAAGCCAGTTTAAAGTGGCAATGATTTTAGAAAACTAATATAACACAGTTTTAAAAATCCCGGAGTGATCGTATGAAGTTATCAGATATTGAGGAAAGGGACCTGAAAAAAGGGCAGCCTGAGGAAATAGAGGGAAAAGCTAGAGTCGACATCCTCGATGTCCTTGCTGAAGAAGGCATCAGTATCCAGGATCTTGCAGACACGGCTCTCGAAATGTATGTCCCGCATCCCGGACTTGAGACCAGGGAAAAAGCAGACGCTTTGTTTAAAAGGGAACTCAAGTACGCTCTTTCGGACCCGAACCTCTGCCTTCTGATTTATTCCGGGGTCCTGCTCGAGAGGGAAGGAAAGGCAGGAACTCTTCCGAACCTCAGCAAAAGTTCCTATGAAAAGGACCTGAGTTTCATAATTGCAGACGAGGTGCTTGGCACAAGCATTGCAACCTATATCAGCGGCTCCAAAGGTGCATTCGAGTTTGTCAGGTATGACAAACAGAAGCCCGGAATCCTTGCAAGTCTCGGGCCTTTTATGGATGACGTGATAGGAGGCCTTATAGGAGGCGTGTCCTCCAATATGTATTCAAGAGGTATGGCAGAATTTGAAAAAAAGGACTGAAAAACAGGCGGTATTCAATGAATTCTTATTTGCTTGCTTTTAAATCGGGTTTTGGCTTCCTGTCCACCATTCCTGTGGGAATCAGCATGGAAGGGATCGATGAACTTATGAATAAAATATACTTCTATCCCATTGTGGGAGCCGTTCTCGGACTTCTCATAGGGGCAGTTGCATACATAGGGCAGGTAATATTTCCCGGACCCGTCCTTGCAGCCCTTATTATGGGATTCATATACTATATTACAGGCTTCAATCACCTCGACGGAGTCACTGACATAGGGGACGGTTTTATGGCCCACGGGTCATTTGAAAAAAAAATCAAGGCCCTGAAAGACACAAACCTCGGAACAGGAGGAGTGTCTTTCTGCATTCTGTTGTTGCTTACTCTGTACGGTTCGATAAGAGCAGTACAGGAAGAAGGCCTGATTTCTTTCGGATCTAACCTTCCAATGTTGATGTTTGCATCGATGTTTATTGCAGAGGTTAGTGCAAAGCAGTCCATGTTAACAATTGCTGCGTTCGGAAAACCCATACCTCTACAGGAAAAACAGGCTTATCCTGGCCTGGGAGCCATGACTATAAACGGAGCAACCGGAAAAAACTTCCTCATAGGATTTGTCTTCGGGGCAATTGTATGTTTCCTGCCTTTCGGGTGGATAGGGCTATTGCCTTATCTGGGCGCCTGTGCCTCGGCTCTGGTGATTCTTAACAGAAGCTATGCCCATTTTGGCGGATTAAATGGAGACGGAATCGGTACTGCTAACGAAATCGGTAGGGTGACTGCTCTGATTATTCTCGCAGTTATCCTGAATCTTTCATTAAACGGATACACGGGAGGTTTATAATGGACGCTATTGTAATGGCAGGGGGATTCGGACAGAGGCTTGGAATGGGAGAAAAGCCATGCGTTGAACTGCTTGGAAAACCACTGATAGCTTACGTGATAGATACCCTTAGAGCCACAAAGAGTATAGATAGAGTTTTTGTAGCAGTTTCACCTGTTACCCCTAAGACAGAAATCATGATTCAGGAACGCTATAAAGGGGAAATCCAGGTAATCAGGACATTTGGCGGAAATTACGTAGGGGATATGATCCATGCAGTAGAGACTGCACAAACGGCAGGTCCGGTGATGATTATTATGTCAGACCTTCCTCTGATAAATCCCGAGCTTATAGATTCGGTAATCGAGAAATATAAAGAAGAAGGAAAGCCAGCACTTTCGGTATATGTCCCAATCAATATTTGCAAGGGAGCCGGAATCAGACCTGATACGGTCTTCAACAAGGATGGGAAACTTATCGTACCTACCGGAGTTAATATTCTGGATAGTTCACAGATCAGAAACGAACAGGAAGACTTTAATCTGATACTTGAGAATCCCAAAATAGCAATAAATGTAAATACCGTTAAGGATCTGCAGCGCTGCAGAGAGCTGCTGCAGGGTTAAAACTCGAAATTTACTAGTGTCGCGTCAATCCTCAAAGATTTAATGATTCTAAATAATTACAATCGATTTTATACGACATTTTGTTGTTGACTCGACACTAGAGGTGTCATAGATTCTCCCTTAAAAAACTGGTGATGAGCTATGAAGGGAAAAAAGGAAAGGGTATAAAATTTCACTTTCTATCCACCTTTGCTTCGGACTGATCCCTAAAGACGGGCCCGGGAAACAGAGATGAATTTCGTGGCCGAAGAGGACTCGGCTGTGGAACTCATTGTCCATTCTTTCCTAATACTGTAAAGGTTATTCATAGAATGGACGCCCATATGCATAGGGAAGGATGCCTCATTAAAATACACTGAGACTCATTTCCACGGCTCCGATGGAGGGATTCAGGGAATCCCAAAGGCCCATATAAAAATAGAGGAAGGGGGATAGTTACTTCACTAATTTCTCACTTGTTTCAGACAGAGTAGAGTATCTGGAATTCGATTACAGCGTGGATGCCGAAAAAGACTCTAACTGTGAGATGGGTACCAAGATCTATGGGAAAAACGACGACAAAATAAAAATCCTGGAAAGAATATCCTTTAATGGGGAAAATGCCAGAAGCGTAATCAAAAGCTGACTGGCCATTACTGATAATACGGAGGAGGAATTTAGGGGAATTGCCGAAGGCCACGCCCCGGTGAGCCAGAGGGAATGTGGATTGCATGGAAGTCATCCAGGGCAACGCAAAAGCCGAAGCCATACCCATTTGTCCGTGTCGATAATTCTCTGGCCAAGGTAACCCATGAAGCTACTATCGGTTGTGTAGATAAAAAGGAAATCGAAACCCTCATGGCCCGTGGCCTTGAAGAAGACGATTCTATCGATATTATTGTAAAGGGAATGCTGGCCTGAAGCCTTTCAATTCCCTTTTACCTAAGTGTTCATCACTTAGATACCAGTTCGGGAATATTTAGAGTTTATCCCGGGGACCTGAAATTTAATCTGAACAGGAGGTGAAAAGCATAATTGGCGAGATTATTATCCTTGATAAAAAATATTCCGAAAAAAACCTGCAACTTATCACGGGAAAAAAAGATATATCCTTACACCACCAGGATGTTCCGGAAGAAATGCTGCTTTTAAGTGAAGTTATAGAAGATCCCCTCAAGCTTCCTTATCTGCTGGAAACCTTCTACACCACCCAGATAAAAAATGAGAAAGCTTTTCATTTTGCTCTACTGCGAGTCCAGGTAGATTCCGACCTCAGGATGCATGAGGATATCCAGAAATACCAGCAACGGAGATATGTAGCCGAAACTCTGGAAAAGTTACTCTATGGAGAACTTATGCTTGCAGTAGAAGAAACTGTAAGCATGGAAGGTGACTGATTACTGGACCTGCCTTCTGATAGTAAAATTTTCTATTTTTCCTGGCTTTTATACTGAGACTTAATAAAGTCTCAAAGTTCTGTAGGCTACATCGAGAACTGTGTTTCCTCTAACAAAGATTTTTTTCTTTGGAAACTTCTTTGTTCAGCAGTTATTTTTTGAAAAGATTGCACTTCTCGTAAATCTGCAGAAATAAATTCACAAATAGAACCTTTTTGATTCCTGATAGTTCTCGATTCAGGAAACAAATTTTGATTTTAGAGACCCACTTTTTTAAATTTTTAGACTATATAAAGTAAAAATAGTATAAAAATTTAATTATAAATAGTAAAGAAAGAATTTATTTTTACTAAGCCTATTTGTTAATAGAAGAAAAGTTATTATCTTTTAATTTACAATTATTTTACAAAGTTTTATGAAGTATTCTTCATCTGGTCGTTTTTATAATCGCACCTAGTTGCGGTAACCAACTTAACCCAAAAAACTCTGACTTCAACGAATTGCTATATTATCCTTTATAAAAAATCGGTCAAATTTCAAGGTCCTTCAAAGTTCTCAACAATTTAATAATCATATACTCAGGGGTCTAAAATGAAAGGAACGAAGTGTAATAAAATATTTAGGGGGCAGACCTTAAATAAAGCTTTGGGGATAACGACACTTGCTTTTTTAATGTTGGTGAGTATCGCGGGCGCCTCGTCGTTTGCATACATTACAAATTCAGAGAGTAATGATGTCTCTGTAATTGACACAGCCACAAACAAAGTTACAGACACGATATCTGTAGGATTTAATCCTATGGGGGTTGTAATTAATCCGAATGGAACAAGGGTATACGTAGTAAACACTCGTAGCAACGATGTATCTGTAATTGACACCAGCACAAATACTGTTATAACCACGGTGCCTGTAGAAAGTTCTCCTCAGGGGGTTGCAGTTAGCCCGAATGGAAAAAAAGTGTATGTGGCAAACCGTTATAGTAACAATGTTTCTGTAATTGATACCAGCGCAAATACTGTTGTAAGTACAGTGACTACAGGAAAATATCCTGTGGGTGTAGCAGTAAGTCCGGATGGAAAAAAGATATATGTAACAAATTACGGGGACAATACTGTATCTATAATTGACAGTGCCACAAAAGCTGTTGTAACCACGGCATCCGTAGGAAAAGGCCCTAAGGAAATTGCGGTTACACCAGATGGAACTAAGGTATACGTAGTGAACTCCGATAGCGGGAGCATCTCTGTAATTGACACTGCTACAAACAATGTTATAGATACGGTGAAGATAGGGCGAGCGTCTTGTGGAGTTGCAGTCAATCCGAATGGAACAAAGGTATATGTGACGAATAAAGATGAATATATTAGCACTGTCTCCGTAATTGACACCGCAACCAACACTGTTACAGCCAAAGTGCCTGTAGGAAGCGATCCTAAAGGAATTGCAGTCACACCGGACGGAACAAAGGTATATGTCGCAATTAGCCTCTACAACACTGTCTCTGTAATTGACACTGCGACCAACACTGTTACAGCCACAATGCTTGTAGGAAATAGTCCTCGTGCTTCAGGCCAGTTTATAGGTTCTATTCCAGTACAACCGGTTTATCCTTTAGCAAACTTCAGCAGCAATGTCACATCAGATTATGTTTATTCTTCTGTACCTATACAGTTTACGGATTTATCGGAGAATGCAACCAGCTGGAACTGGGACTTTGGAGACGGGTCTAGTTCAACAAAGCAAAATCCTACGCATACCTATTCTAAAACAGGAATCTATACTGTTAGCCTGAAAGTAAGCAATTCAAACGGCACGGATTCAAAGCTTGCTACAGTAAATATTGTCCCGAAAGGTTCTCTTGCGCCTTCATATGCCTATATTACGAACTTCAACAGAAACACTGTTACCGTAATTAACACAGCAAACGATACCTTTACAGACACTGTGCCTGTAGGAACCAAACCTCTGGGGGTTGCAGTCACACCCGATGGAACAAAAATTTATGTTGCGAACGTCGACTACGGCGACAGTGGTACTGTCTCTGTAATTGACACAGCCACAAACGAGGTTACAGCCACAGTGCCAGTCGGATACAAATACAGTCCTTGCGGAATTGCAGTCACACCGGATGGAACAAAAGTATATGTGACAAATCGCGACATCAACTGTGTCTCCGTAATTGACACAGCCACAAACACTGTTACAGCCATGGTGCCTGCAGGAATTAATCCACTGGGAGTTGCAGTCATACCTGATGGAACAAAAGTATATGTGACGAACCGCTACAGTAACAATGTTTCTGTAATTGATACAGGCACAAACACTGTTACATCCACAGTGAAAGTTGGCCTTGGTCCTTGTGGAATTACAGTCAATCCGACGGGAACTAAACTATATGTTACGAATTGCGAAAGTAACACTATTTCTGTAATTGAGACGGGTTCAAACACTGTTACAGCCACTTTGACTGTAGGAAAATGGCCTATGGGAACTGCAGTCAGTCCGGACGGAACAAAAGTATATGTGGCGAATGAAGGCAGTAATAGTGTCTCCGTGATTGATACAGCTACAAACACTGTTATAGCAACTGTGCATGTAGGAGCAAGTCCTTACGGAGTCGCAGTCAGCCCGGATGGAACAAAAGTATATGTGGCGAACTCCAGGAGCAATACTGCCTCTGTAATTGACACAGCCACAAACAAGGTTACGGCCACTGTATATACAGGTGCCGGCCCTATTGCTTTCGGTCAGTTTATGAGTCCTCTCCCGGCACAACCCATACTTCCTGTTGCAAACTTCAGCAGCAATCCCACATCCGGTTATGCTCCTCTTTCTGCCCAGTTTACGGATCTCTCGAAGAATGTGGATGGGTGGAACTGGAACTTTGGAGACGAAACAGCTTCAACACAGCAGAATCCAGCACACACTTACTTCAGAGCAGGGAATTACAATGTAACGCTTACAGTAAACAATACAAACGGTACCGATTCAAAATTTGCCACAGTAACTGTTCTAGCACAGCCAGTATTTTCTGCATCCCCCACTTCAGGAAAAACGCCGTTTAGTGTTAGTTTTACTGACCAGAGCATAGGATCACCAACATCATGGAACTGGGATTTTGGAGATGGAACAAATTCAACAGAAAAGAATCCTGTGCACATATATAGAAAATCAGGAAAATATTCTGTTACATTGACATTAAACGAAACGGGGAGCAGTAGTACAGTGACAAAATCCGGCTATGTTGCCGTTTCAAACGGTTTTGAAGCCCCTGTTGCTGCTTTGTCCGCATTTCCAACTTTCGGAAGCGCGCCTATTACTGTTAGTTTTACTGACCAGAGTACAGGATCTCCAACTTCAAGGAAATGGACTTTTGGAGACGGGACATATTCAACCGGGGAGAACCCTGTACATACATACAGCGAAGCAGGACTATACTCTGTTACACTGACAGTAAGTAATGCAGACGGCAGTAATACGTTAACAAAATCCAGCTATATTATTGTCTCAAACGTTTTAGATGCTCCTGCTACCAGCTTCTCTGCGTCTCCTACTTCAGGAAACGCGCCTATTACTGTTGGTTTTACTGGCCAAAGCAAAGGATCTCTAACCTCATGGAAATGGACTTTTGGAGATGGGAATACTTCAACAGATAAAAATACTGTACACATATTCAATAAATCAGGACTTTATTCTGTTACATTGACAGCAAGTAATGCGAAAGGCAGTAGTGCGTTAACGAAATCCGGCTATATTGCTGTTTCAAGTGTTTTAAAAACTCCTGTTACCAACTTCTCCGCATCTCCTACTTCAGGAAGCACACCTCTTACTGTTCGTTTTACTGACCAGAGCAGAGGGTCTCCAACGGCATGGAAATGGAATTTCGGAGATGGAAATGCTTCAACAGATAGAAACCCTGTACACACATTCAATAAATCAGGACTATACTCTGTTACATTGACAGCGAGCAACGCAAATGGTGGTAATGCGTTAACAAAGTCCAACTATATTGCTGTCTCAAGCGTTTTAAATACTCCTGTTACCAGCTTCTCTGCGTCTCCTACTTCAGGAAAAGTACCTCTTACTGTTAATTTTACTGACCAGAGCATAGGATCGCCAACGGCATGGAAATGGAATTCCGGAAATGGGAATACTTCAACAGATACAAATCCTGTACACAAATACAATAAAACAGGAAATTATACTGTTGCTTTGACGACGAGTAATGCAAACGGCAGTGATACTGTGCAAAAATATAGCTATATAAGTGTAATTTCTGAAAACGGTAGTGTGATGTCGAATCCTGGCTATATTGTCCCTATCACCACCTTTTTAGCAACTCCGACTTCAGGAAGCGCGCCTCTTACTGTTGGTTTTACTGACCAGAGCAAAGGATCTCCAACTTCATGGAAATGGACTTTAGGAGATGGAAACACTTCAACAGAAAAGAATCCTGTACACACATACAATAAATCAGGACTATATCCTGTTATATTGACAGCAAGTAATGCAAACGGTAGTAATGCGCTAACAAAAACCGGCTATATTGCTGTTTCAAGCATTTTAGTTGCCCCTGTTACCAGCTTCTCTGCATCCCCTACTTCCGGAAGCACGCCTCTTGCTGTTCGTTTTACTGACCAGAGCACAGGATCTCCAACCTCATGGAAATGGACTTTTGGAGATGGAAACACTTCAACAGAAAAGAATCCTGTACATAAATACAATAAATCAGGACTATATCCTGTTACATTGACAGCAGGTAATGCAAACGGGAGTAATGCGTTAACAAAAACCGGCTATATTGCTGTCTCAAGCATATTAAATACTCCTGTTACCAGCTTCTCTGCATCTCTAACTTTAGGAAGAGAGCCTCTTACTGTTGGTTTTACTGACCAGAGCACTGGGTTCCCAACTTCATGGAAATGGGCTTTCGGAGATGGAAATGCTTCAACAGAAAAGAATCCTGTACATACATTCAACAAATCAGGACTATACTCTGTTACATTGACAGCAAGTAATGCAAACGGTAGTAATGCGTTGACAAAAACCGGCTGTATTGCTGTCTCAAGCATATTAAATACTCCTGTTACCAGCTTCTCTGCGTCTCCTACTTCAGGAAAAGTGCCTCTTACTGTTAATTTCACTGACCAAAGCACAGGATCGCCGACTGCATGGAAATGGAATTTTGGAGATGGAAACGCTTCAACAGAAGAGAATTCTGTACACACATTCAATAAAACGGGACTTTATTCTGTTACATTGACAGCAAGTAATGCAAACGGCAGTAGTGCATTGACAAAAACCAGCTGTATTGCTGTTTCAAACTCCCTTGCCGCTGCTTTTTCTGCCGCCCCAACTTCAGGATCTGCACCGCTTAGTGTCAGTTTTACTGACAACAGCACTGGATCACCTACTGCATGGACATGGGCTTTTGGAGATGGAAATGCTTCAACAGAAAAGAATCCTGTACACACATTCAATAAAACGGGACTTTATTCTGTTAGTTTAACCGTAGATAATCCAGGAAGCAGCAGTACTGAAACCAGGACTAGATATATCGAAGTTAGTAAGTAAATATCTTAAATAGAAAAAAAGGGCTTTGTAGAAAACCTATATAAATCAATTTCAAGAGGCTAAAATTAAATAAGCAAAAATATATCCGGCTATTCGGTTCAAATTAATGGAGATTTCGTATTTAAGAGGATTTCTACAGAGCAGAATTATTCATATTAATCAGTTTTTTTCAAAAAGAGCAGGGTACTTTTCTTTTAATGGTATGCTAAGCTCTTTGTCTAATTTTACCTTATAAAGTGTTTTCACTTTAGAAAGCTGATCAATTGACAATCCATAAGCCTCTCCAAGGAAAGCTCCTTCAAGGTTAGCCTCTTGAAGGTTAGCCCCTTCAAGGTTAGCTCCTTCAAGGTTAGCCTCTTGAAGGTTAGCCAATGCAAGATCAGTTTCTTTAAGATTAGCCCCTTCAAGATGAGCCTCTTTTAGATTAGCCCTTTCAAGATGAGCTCCTTGAAGGTTAGCTCCTTCAAGATAAGCCATTTCAAGGCAAGCCGCTTCAAAGTGAGCCCATCTTAGATCAGCCCATATAAGGTAGGCTCCTTGAAGGTTAGCCTCTTTTAGGTTAGCCTCAAAAAGATCAGCCCCTTTAAGGTTAGCTCCTTCAAGGTTAGCTTCTTGAAGGTTAGCCTCTTTAAGGTCAGCCTCTTTAAGGTCAGCTCCTTTAAGGTTAGCTCCTCGAAGGTCTTTTCGCTCTGGAATATCCATTTACAATTATCGGCTTTGAACTAAAATAAGCATTACTATGCTAGGAAGATATCTTCTTCTCTTCAGTGTTTAATTTTTAAACCATAAGATTCAGACTTCAGATTTTCTTTTGTTATGTCGTCATATTGGTTCAATCTAATTTTTAAAGGATAATATAGTTTATCAAGTCTTCTTTGAATATACGTGATTTCTTGAGCATTTCTACTAAGTTCATGTGCATTTTTACATTATATTACTCCATATCAAGTTGTGATTTCATCTGTCACAAAAAGTTCTAAATTAAGAGTTGACTGAGGGCTGTTCCCCAATGAACTCAAAAGTAGGACAAAGAAAAGAGATAATAACAGGAAAGCACATATGAAAAATATCGTCGATCTTTCAAAAGTGAACTGATTCTAAGGCGATTTAAGGCACCTGTTTAGAAGAACAGGAATATATCAGTTATAGGCTAATTTTGAAGCTTCGAGGTGGAAATGTGGTGACTCTCTGAAATTCTCTTCCCTTCTAATTTATGCCTAAACCCACACTAATAAAGGCATAGAGATTAAAGGATATATAAACAAAACGAAAACTGGGCATGCGTGTTTCCTTAATAGGCGTGTACGTTCCTATCTGAAATCAAATAGGTATAGAATTTAACCTATCTTTGTCCCGAGCGATAGCCCTTGGCCTTTTTACGTGGCTTCTAGGCAATATCTACGAATAAGAGATATAACTTTCCCTTTTCAATAATCTTCCCATGTGGATGACATTCTCCCCCAATCAGCTTTTACCAGATCCACAAGCGCTTGAAAAGAAAACTCACCCATCTTGTGCCCACTACGATATAATTCAAGGACATCACGATTTAAATCCACCACATACGCATATGCGATAAAATCAGTAGGTTCTCCTAATGAATACTCTCGATGTTCTGGAATGATTGGCAGTCCAAAAAGAATTACGTATTCAAAACATGCCATCGGATCAAATGAAAATTGAGTATACCAATCTTCGTTATACTTCAAAGACTCTAAAATTTCTGGGTCCCTGATTAATTTTTCAGCTTGCTGTGTTGTCGGGTAATCTATCTCATCAACCCATTCAACTTTTCTAATGTTTTCCTTAAAGATCTTCATTCGTAAAGAGTCCCTCTGAAGTTCCCTTACAAATGATACAACTTCTGCCCCTAGTCCTTCAGGACCACAATCATGCGACTGATAACATAAATGAAGTTCATTATCAAACCTAACTCCGACTAATCCCTTAGTTAACACTTTTCATTTCTCCGTTATTTTTTTCCAATATCGGACTTAAGAAGTTGAACTGAGAACTAGATAGCATTTAATGTTTAACTGTCCAATAAATAAAGCTGACCCAAACATCTATTGCGTTTGATTTTATATTTCAAGTAAGTAAGTCCCATATTGGAAAAAAATTGAAAGCTTGGGTTTTTGGGATAAAATCAAAAAGGATTGCTCAGAATTCTTCACTGCTCTGAGGGAAACTGAGCATTCCAGGCAAGCCCATATTAAATTTGAATTTCCCGGAACCTGAGGTTTCAAGAATCTGTTGTTTTATGTAATATAGTGCACTCAGAAGGTTATCACTGTTTTCAGAGTCCATATCTCCGGCATATGGGTGGATATTTTCTTCAAGGGCGTCCAGAAGCCCTGGATCAATATAGTTTAAGAAGTAGGTGTCCAGGACCAGAAGACTTGAGATCTGCTCGTAGAAACCTGCAAGTTCCCGAAGCCAGTCCGGAACTCCGTAACCTGTTGCATATTTCTGCATGTTCAGGAACACAAGGTAACTGGAGACAGTATTTATGAGATCCTCAGTTAGCCTGTTATCCGGAAATACGATTGGGAAACGTCTCAGGACTGTAGGAGCTGTATAATCCGAGAAGATCATTTCAGACTTACACACCGCTGGAAAGAGCCTGGCAATCGGGCTGTTCAAAACTGCAGTAACATAAGGGTATTTACTCCTGTCCTTAAGAACAATACCACAGCCATTATCAAACACATTATTTCCGACATTGTCATAGGCAGCCTGCAGATGATAGCCTTCAGTTGCAATTATTTTAGGAGTGTTGAAATACTCCAGAAGCTTTCTTCCTTTTATACTATAGTCTGCAGAGCTAAGGGGAGATATATCATGACGGAACCCTCTTTTGAATTCCAGAATTCTCCCATAAGCCATAGGGAACCTTGCCTCCAGCTCTTCAGGGGGAATTATATTGTATTCTTTGCTTTTGCCCTTGTCGGACAATTCATAAGGAAGCATAAAACGGTAAGATGAAGGCCTAAATGCAAATTTTTCGGAAAAAGCCCCTGAGACATAGGGGTAGACAATTTCAGGTTCTGAAAATACAGGTTTACACAGGCCTTCGCAAAGATAATATGAGTCTGAACCACTTTCCTCAGGAAGGAGAAGCCTATGCATCAGAATATTTTTTGTGCTTACACCTTCAAAAATGCTTTCGGATACATCTTCAAGTGTAACTGGAATTTCACAAATTTTTTCTACGATTTTGTTTTCTTTGAGTAACATATAATTTTCACTTCTGTAGAAGTACATCGAGAATGTATCGTCTCTGGTGTTTTTATTTTCAGGACTTAATTACCGGGATAGACATATCAATCGATAGCCACCTCAGGATTTCGGACCTTCAGACCCCTATTAAAAACTATACAATCCCGACCTGAAATATGTAGTATTATATTATTATATACACACAATAGTGAAACAATATAGTATATAAATGTATTTTATAAACATAAATCATGATAAATACCAGGGGTCGTGTCCGTGAGTTATTGATAGGATTTACGCACTTGAAGCCCAAAATCAAGTCCAATAGACTTTATGGTTTAAAGCCTAATTCGGGACGATTTTCGTCTCATAATATATTTCCAGACATAATTTACCCTCTTTATCCCGAGCGATAGCCCCAGCCATTGTAAGTGACTTCTAGTATATTTACGAATGAGAAGTACATGGAATATAAGTCTTCAGGCTAGTGTAGCGTCAACGGCAAAATGTCTTATAAAATCGATTGCAACTAATCAGAATCGTTGAATCTTTGAGGATTGACGCGACTGTAGACATGGACAGCTTTTTTGCATACATGGAGATAAGAGAACGACCAGAACTGAGAAGATTGCCTGTTATTGTTGGTTCTGACCCAAGGGAGGATCAGGCAGGTGAGCTGTAAGTACCTGTTCTTACGAGGCAAGAAAACATGGAATACATTCTGCATAACCATCGAGAAACAGAGAATCATCTGTCAAATTAGGGATTTAATAGAATTTTGTACCTATTTTGAAGGATTTTTTAAAGGTATTCCGGGATTCGTCATAAAATATACCAGTCCGTGTCATCGACCGAAAGGTCTTCTTTGAGACCGACTTTTCTCTTAGGAAGCCTGAGAGCGTCAGTAATTGCATCGGAAAGGTCCTGAAGGTACTCTCTTGAGGAGAGGCTGTTATAGATAAAAGGCTTATCTGGCTGGATCATTTTCTGGATCGTTGATTCCCTGGGCACGATATCAACTTCTATGTCAACCATTTCCACGGCTTTTTCCATCGCAGTCCGGAAATCTCCAATACAGTAAGCTATTCTGTGTTTGTAATTATCCCGGGTCTTTTCAAGATAAGCAGCAAGCCTTTCGCTTTCAATTTTTATGAAGTCTCTCTTGATCTTTGCAACATTACATTTGCCCATCATGAAACTGTAGTGCATGAAAGGGTATTGAGTATCAAGTTCCCTGGGAGTAATCCCGCAGGTTCCGAAGGTTACTATATGTACATCCTCAGGTTTTGCAATTCCGAAGATCACGCGGTCGAATTTTTTATGAGAGGGGCTTTCATGATAGGGTTTTCTTTTGGCACAGGGAACGAAAATACAGAGATCCCTAAAGGGAGCTTCATATTCGCTCAGGACCCATTCATTGGCCCTTACCATATCCGGATGATAGATTATCTTATCAGTATCGAGAGGTTCTTGAGAACGTTCATCTTCAGGAATAATGGGTTTCATAAACGTCAAAGCTAATTGACTCGGGAGATTATATATATAATTAACTAACTTCAGCTAGCCGCAGGGTTTATGAGCTTAAAAAAAGATCCTCAAAAACTGAATAAAACACAAACAAAATAAGGCAAACCATCCCAAAGTGGTATTATGGCAAATTCTATTCATGGGATGATCAGAGCAAGCTTCAGATGCGAAGACATGGTAAAATGTGTGCTCGGTTTGAAGTCTCTTGATGTTGAAGCATATAAATCCCTGCTTATGCATGGCCCCCTGACGGCCGAAAAGTGAGGGGAAATTCTTAACAGGGAAAGAAGTACTGCATACCGTTCTCTACAGAACCTTATAGCTTGCGGAATTGTTTACAGAGAAACGCAATCCATCGAGAGCGGAGGATACTACTATGAATATGTAGCCATCGAACCGCAGAAAATGAAGCAGCTGGTAAAGAAAAATGTTGACGAATGGTACAATCAGATGAACGAGCTAATTGAAAAAATGGATGATAAAGCAAGTGCCCTCGTCCTGAGAATGAACGATGAAGAAAACCGAATATAAAGATAAAATTTAATGGAAATTTTGAAAGGAGACTGAAAAAGATTCGGCTGAATTTACTGTTTTAATCCGTCTACAAAGTTTCCCATTCTCTCTACTGCTTTTCTAATATCATCAACGGATGCTGCATATGCGCAGCGCAGGAAACCTTCACCTGCATCTCCAAAGACGTCTCCGGGAATTGTAACAACTTTCTTTTCGTCTAGAAGGCGTTCTGCAAACTCGGAGGAAGAGAGACCTGTATTCCCTATATAGGGAAAGGCATAAAATGCCCCTTTTGGGTTGTAGCACTCAAGTCCTATTCTGTTAAAGCCCCTGACAATGAGGTGCCTGCGCCGGTCATATTCCCGGACCATCCGCTCCATTTCCTCTTTACCGTTGCGGAGTGCCTCAATTGCCCCTAATTGAGCAGTTATGGGAGCGCAAAGCATAGAGTACTGGTGAATCATCATCATCGAATGTATAATCTCAGGCGCACCCATTGCAAAACCGAGCCTGAGCCCTGTCATTGCATAAGCCTTGGAAAATCCGTTGAGCATGACAGTGCGCTCTTTCATACCGTCGAGGGAAGAGAACGGGACATGCTTGCTTCCGTAGGTCAGGCACTCGTAAACTTCGTCAGAGATGACAAACAGATTGTTCTCCACTACAAGGTCGGCAATACCCTCAAACTCTTCCTGTGTCATGATCGCTCCTGTAGGGTTGTTAGGGAAGTTGAGAATTATTGCCTTTGTCTTATTCGTAATTGCAGGTTTAAGGGCTTCTGCAGTCAGGCTAAAATTGTCATCCACATAGGTGGAAACGATAACAGGTTTACCTCCTGCAAGAACAACAGAAGGCACATATGCCACATAAGAGGGCTGGACCACAATAACCTCGTCGCCCGGGTTGACAACTGCCCTGATTGCTATATCCAGAGCTTCACTCACGCCTGTTGTGACCAGAATCTCGGATGAAGGGTCATAGTCCAGACCATAACGCCTGTAATAAGTCCTGGTAAGTTCGTCTCTGAGTTCCGGAAGTCCGTAATTTGAGGTGTATGAAGTTTGCCCTTTTTCAAGAGAGTGGATGCACATTTCACGGATGTGCCAGGGAGTGATGAAATCAGGTTCGCCTACCCCAAGTGAGATTATATCCTCAAGTCCAGAAACCAGATCAAAAAAACGGCGTATTCCTGAAGGTGGAATGTTTTTCACAGATTCCGCAACAAATTTAGAAGGATCGCATGGAGATCTCAAGCAAAACGCCCCTGGAAAAAGCTGTATGAGTGCTATAAAACGTAAAACCGATAGGGGATCAGGCTTTAAAGCCAGTTCGTATTAAAACGATACTGGTAGCCTTTTAATCGCCTCAGGTTCATGGAGGATAACCCCATCTTCCTTATAGGTCTTCAGTACGAAGTGGGTTGACGTACTCTGTACCTGATCAAGGGTTGCAATTTTCTCTGCTACGAAAAAGGCTACATCCTTCATCGATTTTCCCCGGACGGTAAGAGATATGTCATAGTTCCCGGATAAGAGCCTGACTGACCGGACTTCCGGAAATTTGTAAATTCTTTCTGCGATTGCCTGATAGCCCTGATTGCGCTCCAGAGTAACCTTCAGCTCAATCACGGCATAAACATAGTTTTCCCCAACCAGGTCCCAATCGACTATGGTTTTGTAGTGCCGGATAACTCCTGTATCTTTAAGTTTTGCAATCGTCTGGGAAATCTCCTGTGCAGACATATCTGTCAGGGATGCAATTTCTTCCGGAGTTGCTCTGGCGTCATTTTCAAGAATTTCCAGTATATGTCGAATCTGTTCATCCATGGTGGTCACCGGCACAAAGGTGAGGAAAATTTGGCAAAGAATCCCCGTCTTAGGGATAAAGTCCTCTATTCAAATTATTCAATTAATACAGCGTTTACAACGCCGTCCTGCCCTGGTCTGCTTGTAACTCTTGCAGTTCCTAGGGGAGTCCTTATAACGGAGCCTTTTGTCAGAATGTTACGCCTGACATAGTGCTTGTTTGCAGTGTTATCGATAACGGTCTCAATGGGGGCAGTAACAGTCTTTCCGTCTTTGGGATTGGTTACGTTTGCAACGTTGCACTGGAGAAGCCTTACCTTCCTGTTGCCTCCCATTGTTTGGACTTTTTTCCTCTTTATTTCACTTATACGGGTCTCCGCAGATTCGCGGCCCATTTCAAACTTGCGTTTCCCGCGGGCAGCAATAACTTTCCCACCGGTCACTTTTCTTCTGGAGCTACCTTGCCATCTCATATTAAAACCTCATACGTATATTGAAATTATAATCAACGTTTATCTTTAACGATTATGCTGTACTTTCAGATTGTAAATATACCTGTAATCCTGATCTGGTGATCGTGTCAGGGCAAAAGCACACTTATCAGTAGCTTAATTGCCCTGATGATATATTAATTATATTAACAGGAGTACTTTAATTAGCATATTTGCTATGGACTAATCAATACAAAGAGAGTCGTATAAGAACTTTGCGATCAGGAAGCCAGAGGAAAACTCAATTTTGCACCCGACCTGCAGAATATGCCGGCATCTGTAGAAAAAGAATTGAAAGGTAGCAAATATAGATATAAAAAGGATCCGCAAACGCAGGTGAAGAAGAAAAGGATATGCTTAAAAATAATATAAAACTTAGGTAAATAAATCTATTTGCCGGTTTAAAACTAAATATTACTATTTAGTTCAATCTTTTTGGCCCCGAAGCACTAGATATAGCATATTCAGGAGAGAAAAATAATGGTCACGGAAATTTCATTGAACACCATATGCGGACATACCACAAAGATCATTGCCACAAAAGAAGGGAAGAACACGCATGTACAATATTAAGACTACATGCGAGAAACTCAGAAAGTGGGGCACAAATTTTGATATGGAAATGAAAGACCTTATGTGGGGGCCCGAAACCATACTTGGTCGGAAGACGACTGAAGCACCCCTTACACCCACCTGCCTCGTCCCGGCAGCAGTAATGAACGTTTGCTGGCTCGAAAACGGCATGATTTCGAAGAATCTTGCTCGAGAAATGAGAAAGATGGAAATCATTTTTGACAAATTGGAGTGAACTTTTCCGAGAATTTCCCCATTTACTTTAGGAATAATAACTGTACTGAAGAAGAACAGATAGGGCAGTACTGTGAAAAATCTCCTGTATATATATAAACTCGGGAATGTTTATATCAAGGTTTATTTTGTACGATATAGCCAAAACTGAACAAGATGATTTTTAAAAACAGTAAAATAACATTGCTATTTGAGAGTTAATAAAAATTTCAAAACCGGAGTTAAAAATATGGATGTGAAAGAAATAAACAGCTACGGACAGGAAATGATTGAATGTCTGAAACTTAAGACATCCCCTGTTGCAGTAAAATTAATTCCGACAGGAGGAGAAATTCCCGATGGAATTAAAAAAGTAGACGAGGCTATGAGGCACTGCCAGCTGGTTGACAGAGTAAGAAGGACTGGCGAGGAGTTCTATACCCTTGGCGAAGACCAGATGTGTAAAGGTGGAGCCGGTGCAATGGGTATCGGGGAAATGCCTTCAAAAGTGGCCAGTGGAGAATTCTATTATAAAGGACTCAAACAGTTCAGCACGCAGAGTGCCGCACGGCGCACCATTGAGATGGTCCCTAAGCTTCCTCCTAACTCAACAGAAGCTGTCCTGTACGCCCCTCTGGAAAAAACCTCATTTACGCCGGATGTCGTTGTGGTTATCTGCAACCCAAGGCAAATTATGCTACTTACACAGGCTTTCATGTACAAGGCTGGAGGCAGACTTGAAACCAGTTTCGCAGGAAAACAGAGCTTGTGCTCTGACGGCGTTGTGAAGGCATATAAAGAAGGCAAAATCGGAGTTACGGTCGGTTGCAGCGGCAGCAGGAATTACACCAAAATTGCAGATGAAGAAATGATAATGGGAATTCCCGTTGAACTTCTTGCTGATGTGGTCGCTGGTCTTAAGGAAATCTGTCCTAAATGAAATATAAACCTGCATCTTTTTCAAATGAAGACTTCTTGAGGTTCAGGTCCTTTAGTAAGATTTCAAAAATGAGAAAGTCAATCAAAGGGCTTATCAAATGCAAATTCATACACTTGAGCATTCAAGATTTAATTTTGAAAAATTCCAGTCATCGCATTTTAATAGACATTTCCAAAAATGCAAGTGAGTGAAACGAGCGAAAAGAAACTAGTGTCCTGGCAACTTAATTATAGGGCATTAATATTTAAACTAGTCCTCATTCGTAGTCCCTTTCTTAATTATGGTGACCCATAACTAAATTTCCTAGACACTGGGGCGGTTTCTAAGGGGCCGCCGCCAGAAAATAGAAATTAAGCTATGAAAACTTCGCCAAAAATAAGTCCTCTTGAGAGAAGCGAAAAGGACCGCGTGCTGTTGCGATTACATCGCAACTCCCAGAAAATCTCCGATTTCCTGTGATCCCGAAACGCAATTTGGGAGACAATGGATTATATAGTAAAAGAGAAAAGAGAAGAAAAATGACCTGTTACATAACAGACTCGGCGGTTTTTATAATGGGAAACTGTAACCTGGACACTTCCCTGATGATTACCGTCCCTTCGGTTGCGGATGAGTTGAAAAGCAGGGATGCTTTGCTTCGTTTTGACCTTGCAAAAGAAGGAGGGTTACGTGTGGAATGGCCAGAACCAGAAATGGTAAAAGAGGTTCGGAAAATGGCTGAGTATACCCGGGACTCGGAAGAGCTCTCAAAGACGGACCTGGAAGTACTTGCAAAAGCTCTTGAGCACAGGGACACGAGCATACTGCTCACGGATGATTATGCAGTCCAGAATGTTGCCGTGCAGCTTGGGATTCAGGTTAAGCCCATTGCCCAGAAAAAAATTAGAGATATTATTATCTGGCAAAAGCAATGTACGGGCTGCAGAAAAACTTTTGACAAAGGAGATGTCTGCCCTATCTGCGGCTCGGCCCTCAAGAAAAAGAGAAAAAAAAGTAGAAAAGAAAAGAGTAACCCTTAAGCTGAAGAAAAAGATATAACACTTGATAATGTAATAGTGTCTTTAATTGAGAGAATGTATATTTGAATATAGTTTATTAGGCAGTATTCCAGGCAGTATTCGTAAATAAGCTGTAAAAAGTGCCGGAAAATACAGCCAGATAAAAATAACAGGTGGGAATGGAGGCATGAAGAATATAGAAGATTTGATCCAGAAAGCTGTGGAACTGCAGAGCAACGGGCTTGTAACCGGCCAGATTGCCGATGAACTTAATGTTTCAAGGGAAACGGTTACCTGGCTTTTAACCCGTTCAAAAAAAGGAGTTACAGCCCCCGCTCCAAAAGATATTTCTGTAAACTGGAGCAGTATAGGAAAAAGTGCTACTCGGCTCCACTATATCTCGCTTGCACTCTGCGACATGGTGCTTGAGACCCTGGAAAAAACGAATGCTGAAGTGGACGTGGTCGTTGGCGTTGCAGCCAGTGGCATTCCCCTGGCAAGCATGATGGCAAATGAACTGGGAGCGGATTTTGCTCTTTATCATTCCCGCAAAGGACAGGATGTCGTCCAGCCGGGCCATAAAGGGACCATAAGCAGAAATTTTGGAACCGTTGCCGGCAAAAACTGTGTGATTGTGGACGACGTTATTACTACCGGCTCCACCACCATGGAAGTTATTGAGCAGCTTCGGGAAATGGGTGCAAAACCGATAGTTGTAGTAGTTCTCGTGGATAAAAAAGGTGCAGATACAATCGCCAATGTCCCGATCCAGTCTCTTGTAAGGATTGTACGCGTGGACTGAAAATAAATAAAGGCAAAAAGTAAGAGCAATTCATTTAAATAGAAAGCTTTTCCACAGGAAAGGCTTTCCTAAAACTTACTAATTTTAAAAACATAACCAGTTGAAAGATTTTTAAGAGCTACTTTTATCAATTTCTTTCCGGATATATAAAGGGAGTGAAGGAAAAAGAGGCTTATTAAGCCTTTTAATACTCGACTTCCGTGGATGCAATCTTCTCGGCAAGCCTTGATAATACCTCAGTTCTCATTCCTTCTACAAATTTGATGCTGCCCACGACGAGATGCCCCCCTCCGCTGACTCCTGCACCTTTCATTTCTTCTCTAAGCTCTCTGACAATCCTGGGAATATTCATAAGAACGCCTTTGGAACGAATGACAGCAAAGTCAGGACCGTATCCGATGGTGACTACGGGTTTGCCCGGATTCCTTTTGGTAAGCACATCATGAACTTCTCCTGAAGTCTTTCCAGGTGGCGGGAAAGTGAATTTTTGAGCATAGTTTTCAACGTCTATCACGTTCATAATAGTACCGTTTGCCAGTTTCTGAGACTTGACATTAAAGAGACAGACCTCAAGCTGCTCCCTTATCATCGTATTTGCCTGTTCGCAGAGCAGGGAAACCAGATTTTTGTGTATATCGTGGTCACCCAGGTCCAGAATATCGTCGATAATTCCCTTTCCACTGCTAAATTTCAGCCAGAACTGTTCATAATCCAGAGCTAAAGCCATCTCTTTCAGTTCCTCAAGAGTATAGCGGTCCGAGACAAGAGAAATGTATCTTCCAGCTTCCGGAGCCTCTGAACGGTCCCCTACTGCCGAAACAGCTGGTAGATGTTTTATTGTATCGCTGATGTCGGGATTAATCATACGAGCGACTTCAGCACAGAGCATTCCAGCAGTAACCCCGAAATCTCCTCCCACATGTGCAGGATTTGCGTGTCCTATCAGGTACTGGTCAACGATATCGTCCGGGTGGTGATGGTCGATAACAAGCATATTGATTCCGTAAACTTTGGCCTGCCGCATGGAAGGGACGTCCTCTTCGGTTGACCCGTTGTCAACAAGGATCACAAGCGGCATTTTCTGCCCATGCCTAGAGGAATCTTCAAGTGCAAAAGAAATATCTCTTGTAACGTCTGCAAGCTCATAAAAAGGAGCTTTGGAAGGGGCACGCTTGTAGAAGTAATATTCTGCATCCGCTCCACCGATTTCCGTAATAAGGGGCAGAATGGCCCTTTCAATTGCAATTGCCGAGGTGATTCCATCGGCATCGGCATGATGCCTGAGAACGATTGGCGTTGAATGGAAAATCGCTTTCTTTATTTCTTTGGCGACGTGGAGCATCCTGGGTTTGAGCTTCTCCATAATATCGCTTTCGATAAGGAAAGGAATATCTGCAGGAGTTGCCTTTTCCTCAATTACCTTCTCAACTCTGTCCCTGACCATTTCCTCTTTCTTTCCGGTCAGCAATTTCATACTCATGACTTCGATCTGAATCTGCTCATCCCGCAGAGTCACTTCTCCAGTGATCGAAACAATCATTCCTACATCAATATGTGGATAGGATCTTTTTCCGGCAATCTCAAAGGCTGCACAGGGGACAAAGCCTCCTTCATCGCTAATAGTAAAAATAGTAGGCCCGCTGGTCTGCTTTACCTGGATGACTTCTCCTTCGATTCTGATGAGCCTGCCCTTCATACTTGAGTCTATTTCGGCTGAGTTTTTAAGTGGAAGCTCCTTTTCAAGTTCGATAGTTTCATACTTTGTCAGGGTCTTCGGAATCAGGTCCAGTTTTCCTCCGGCTTTGATGCTTTTTACCAGCACGATCATGGCATCCCCCACTTCAGGAGAAATCCCAACATTGCTGGAGTGCATGAGCCCTCTTACATGAGGATTAAGGTCTACAAAGACCCCGAAAGAAGCCTTGCTGCTCACTATACCGTGGTAAAGTTTTCCTGCCTCCACATCCTTAAGGTCGCAGGATTCATCAAGTGCATAAACATACTGAGAACGAGAACAGGAATCGCATACTTCTTCCTCCGGATCCGTGGGTCCCTGAATGTGCCCTCCACAAACCTTGCATGTATATATTTTCCCGAGCCCCTCGCAAGTCTTACAGGGGGTTGTTATTTCAATACTTCCAGTACCCTTACATTTCTCACATGCTGCGCCATTTTTCAAGAAACTGTCAATCTCTTTCTCCGAGATTTTCATGAAGTCAATAGATTTTGACTTGCCTTTTCCCTTACATTGAGGGCAGATATCAGTTGAAATAACTTCATAGCCACGCCCGTGGCAGTCTGGACATTCTTTACTCATTAATATCAACACCGGTGGTTCCTCAGAACCTACGTTTTCTTACACTATATTTTATGGCTCAGAATAAGCTTTTGAACCTGAAAGCATTTATTGTTCTCTCAATCGGCCCTATTCAGCCCGAAAATCGAAACGTTCCCGATCTTTTCTTTCCCTGTCAATCCGATTTTCCCCTGTTTTGTATTTTCGTATTTCAGATATAAGTGTTTTCAGATGCAGCCATTTGTCACAATCAGTTTGCAACAGTACCTTTATATGTCCACAACAACCAAAGACACCTTCACGTCTGGTATTTAATTCTTCCTGAGATAGCTCCAAAAAATCTGAAAAACTGCAGTCCATGTAAAATCGGAACGTGAAAGAAATTATATAGTTTTCCAGATATTTAGAGAGATGCAGAATGCAAAACTTTAAATTATGAACACTTACATTAGATATATTTTTAGTATGCTTTCTGAGAGAATACTTAATTATTATTGAGTTCAATTTAATATAAATGGAACAAGAGGTCATAAAAGTATGGTCGATTTCACCAGTCAATTATTGTTTCCTGTATTAATAGTTATATTCTTAATACTTTCACAATCCATAAAAATGGTTAATGAATATGAAAGAGTAGTTATTTTCAGGTTAGGTCGCCTTAGCGGAGTGAAAGGACCCGGAATCTTCTTGATCATTCCGATTATTGACAAGGCTATGAAAATAGATCTGAGAATTGTTGCAATCGATGTCCCCAAACAGGCAGTTATCACAAGGGATAATGTCACTGTTGAAGTGGATGCCGTTGTCTATTACAAGGTCGTGGAACCCGGAGCTGCTATTACACAGGTTGAAAATTATATGTTTGCAACTTCTACTCTTTCACAGACCACACTCAGAGACGTACTGGGTCAGATGGAACTTGACGAACTGCTTTCGGAAAGAGAGAATATTAACAAGCAAATACAGGAACTTCTGGATGCATATACTGATCCGTGGGGGATCAAAGTTACAGGGGTCACGATCAGGGACGTATCCCTGCCTGAAACAATGAAGAGAGCGATTGCTAAACAGGCTGAAGCCGAAAGGGAAAAGCGTGCCAGGATTATTCTTGCGGAAGGAGAATCTCAGGCTGCCCAGAAAATGGTGGAAGCTGCCACTCTCTATCAGGGAGCACCTACAGCAATCAAACTAAGGGAACTGCAAACACTTGCCGAGATTGCCAGGGAAAAGAACCTCATAGTGGTTACGCAATCCCAGACTATAGAAACCGGGAATATAGCAGCCCTATCTCAGGCTATTTCAAGAAAGAAAGAACAATAAAGTCGAAAAGGAATCTGAAGGAAAGCGATAAGCAAAAAAGGATCTATAAACATGCTTTTGGAAGGGGCTCACCGTTCCCTCTCTATTTTGTTCCTGTGCTTCATCCTTACAGCCGTCTTTGCACCCGTTGCTGGTGCAGGGCCTGACAATAAGGTGCTTGTGCTTGAAATTTCCGAAGCCATCACTCCGGCTTCAGATGATATTGTAGCGGATGCAATCGAAAAAGCTGAAAACGAAAACTTTGAGGCGCTCGTAATCAGCCTGGATACCCCGGGGGGAGGGCTGGAGGAGACCCAGATCATTATAAGGGATATTGAAAACACAAGCGTGCCTGTTATCGGATATGTACCGGAGAGCGGGAAAGCCTGGTCAGCCGGGACTCTCATCCTCATGGGAACCGATATTGCTGCAATGGCACCTTTCACAGTTATAGGTTCAGCCCAGCCTGTTCAGATTTCTGCAGAGGGAACGAAACCCATAGAAGATGAAAAAATAATAAACGCCCTTGTCAAGTTTTCGGTTGCAACGGCCAGCAAGCATGGAAGAAACGAGACCTTTGCAGAAGAGGTCATAACGAAAAACAAAAACCTTGATGCCCAGGAAGCCCTGGGAGCAGGCGTGATAGAATATGTAGCTCCTTCTATCCCGAATCTGCTGGCCCAGACTGACGGACAACAGGTAAAAGAAAGAACCCTGCAAACCGAAAATGCGAACACGGAAGATTATGAGCCACCCCTATCTCTTTCCATTCTAAGGCTCGTTTCAAACCCAATGATTTCATCCCTTCTTTTAACCATCGGGCTCTATGGGATTATTTTTGGGATTTCAAGTCCGGGAGCCGGAGCAGAATTATTCGGGATTATTTCAATCGTACTCGGACTGATAGGCACAGGATTTGATATCAATATCGGAGCATTCGTCCTCATTATTTTAGGGATAGCACTTCTGACTCTTGAAATAAAAATACCCGGATTCGGCATCTTCGGGCTTGCTGGCCTTATCAGCCTGATAGTAGGTAGTATATTTCTGATACCTATGGGAGGTGAAAATATTTACAGTCCCGAATTCAGAAGGCTTCTAACCCTGACCGTGGTAGCCCCAACAATTGTTTTCGGGCTGTTCCTGGTTTTTGCAGTCTACAAAATAACCGAGATCAGGAAGAAAAAGCCGGTTATTGGAGAGTTCTTGGGGGATACTGCCCAAACCATAGATCCTGTAGGGCCTGGAAAATCGGGTTACATCCGTTATAAAGGAGAGTACTGGAAAGCCCGTTCGGAAGAAGAAATCGAACCAAAAGTAGAAGTAGAAATCACTGGAAAAGTAAGGGAAGTGCTCTTAGTGAAAAGAAAAACCTGATTATTCCCTTCTTTTCCGGCTCAAGCTCTTTTCTGACTTTTACTTTAGTTTACTGATTCAGTTATTCTAGGGCTCAAACTGTTAAAACTTAATATGGTTTAAGACCTGCCCGGGTAATATTTAACCTGGTTTAAGGTTTAGCCTAGTTTAAGGTTTAGCCTGGTTTAAGGCTTACCTAGCATTATTTATTCTTTTTTCTTATTTTTTCAAGGACTTTTTGTTTTTTCTCAATAGCTTCAAGGGCTGCCTTATCAATTGCTGCTCTCATTTCTTCAAAGTCCCTGGGGTTTTCTTCCCCGTGGACTTTTTTCACAGGAGTATAGGCTGACTCTCTGAATCTGGGTGTAAAGTCCCTGCATTCGCCATTTATGAAAATTTCAGCCCCATTTCCCTCCTCAACGCGCCCTATAACATCAATTTTAATGCCTGCAGACCTGACAGCATCAAGGATTTCATTAACGTACGCCTGGGGGACGATTACAAGCAGGGCGTCAAGAGATACTCCAAGGTAATCGATTTTCAGGAGCTCAAGCATTGAAAGCACCTTTGGATTCACGAGAGCCCTTATCTTTTCCTCTTCAAAGACAAGTTTCACACCTGCGGTCTTTGAGATTTCTTTGGCATCTCCCCGAATTCCACCATTGGTAACATCAGTCATTGAATGGACCTTTCTGTACAGCTCGGACTCTAGCAGAATCTCACAGGCTTCCAGAAAACGGATATTAATAGTCTCTTCAACAACATCATGCATTCCATAATAAAGTGCAGTTGTAGAAATCGTACCCCCACCTGCTCCTTCGGTCATGAGAATAAGGTCTCCGATCTGTGTCCGGTTCCGAGAGGTAAGAGAAGAAGTCACGCCTACCGCACCAACGCCGCCTGTCATGCGTTCGCCTATAACCATATCTCCACCGATTCGAAGAGTGCTTCCGGTAATAAGGGGTATTCCAGTCAGTTCCGAAACCATGGTTATTCCTGCAATATGGTCAAATATCTTTGCGACATCCCCATCATCTGCGATATGAATGTCGGAAAGCATTGCCAGTGGGCGGGCTCCCATGGAATACACATCACGCAGAGCTGCCCTGGCTACATGAAAACCTGAGAGAAAAGGAAAGTCGCTCAGACGAGAATGGATGCCGTCAACCGTGACCACCAGGTAGTCGTCACCGATTTTGACAACACCTGAGTCATCAAGCTCGGAACTATCTACAACTGCACCTGTGTAACCTATAACTTCCCCGAGCTTGGAGTGAACATAAAAGTCCCCTGTGCCCCTGGAGCCTACCCCAAATTCCCCCATTGACACTCCCGAGAGGGTAGAACTTAACACATCTCCTTCCACATTAAGTGTTGCTTTTGCCTCACAAACGACCGCTGTCGCGATCTCATGGGCCCTTTCCGGACTTATATTTTTAATTTCAAGAATTCTTGAAGTCAGTTGTACCTCAAGCCCTGTTTCGTTTGAAGGGTCCTTCCTGAGAGCCCGTTTTGCATAACCTTCTATATCCATCGTAACCATCCTCACAGACGTTTCTACCCTAACAGGTGCAGGGCAGGAATTTGGAGTTCAAGTATTATCTGTTGATACCAGATACTTTAATATAAAATGCTAAGGAGTCAGATTTAATCGCCTGGACAAAAATGAAAAATAAAGTTCAAGATTTAATGCGAAAGCAAATTTCCTGAATATATCCTTTCAACACATTTCTACAAAGTTTTTCAGGATCTTCAACCCGGTGGTTCCGCTTTTTTCAGGGTGAAACTGTGTACCCATTACATTGCCTTTCGAGTTTACTACAGAAGCTGAGAACTCCAGCCCATAATTACAGGCTGCAAGGGTGTTTTCAGGAGCTGTGTCCACGTAGTAGGAATGCACAAAATATACGAAAGAGTTATCAGGAATACCTTCAAACAAAGGGTGATCTTGCTTGATTTTGAGATTATTCCAGCCAATGTGGGGTACTTTTAATTCAGATTTAGGAAAACGCAGCACTTTGCCAGAAATAAAGTTAAGCCCATCAGTCAGCTTTCCTTCTTCAGAAGAGCTCATCAGAACCTGCTGTCCAAGACAGATTCCGAGCATGGGCTTTCCTGATCGTGCATATTCTTCGATAATCCCTTTGATTGGGGCAAGACACTTCATCGCATCCACAAAAGCGCCGACGCCAGGGAGAATTACGCCGTCTGCGGCAAGAATCTCCTCAGGATCCCCGGAGATTGTGGGACTGGATCCGACGTGTTCGAGCCCCTTTTGAACACTGCGGAGATTTCCAAGCCCGTAATCGAGAATCACGATTCTTTTCATAGCTCTAACAAATAAAGTTAAAATAGATTAAGCTTACGACAAAGAAAGGAACAGCAGAAAAGTTATTAAAAGAGATAAGGAATAAGAAGAAAAATTAAAGGAATTTAGAAGTCCTTTACAGGTCAATATCTGTCAGCAAAAAGCCTGTAAGATCTATTCTCCCTTTCAAAAATCACCTTGTATTTGCCACAACGTATGCATTCATAGCGTTTTTCGAGCACTGTTGGCAAACAGCACAATGCTCCGCTTTTTCGCTTCCATTTATGCAGTCCGAAAAAACACAAGAAACTATGGTCACGGTCCGATTCGCTTGAGTCGTCAGAACATTCTTGAGTCAAAAAACTGTTTCCCCTCGTTCTTAATTGTTAAGGTTGTTCTACAATATTAAGGAAAGTATGGGTAAAAGAGCTATATAAATATATAGTTATAATGAAGAAATATAAATTATATTTCCCATATAACAAAAGCTTGGACTAAGGATAACCAAAGTATAAATAGAATGTCTGAATATTGATAAAAAGGCATATAAATTAATTAATAGAGTTGAAATTGGGGAAAAGTATGGGAAAATTCAGATTGATCAGACGTGATGAGAAAGCCATGGAGCTCCCGATAAATATCGTTGTAATACTTTACAAATTCCTATAAGAATTACGATTTGAAAGATTCTTATCTGAAATTTACTACTAATATGATTTACACCAAAGGCAATAAGCATTATCAGTTTAACATATTCTCATTAATAAGATATCAAAACGGTTTATTTCACCAAACAGACCCTTTTAAGTCTTTTAAAATATTTCAAGCGATCACAAATCGACAGGGAACAAAGAAGCCAGAACAAATAAAAACAATATCGGCAACGAAAAAGCGATATCTACCAAACCCCTGTCAATTATTCTATATAGGCCAAGAACGAGTTTTCTGAGCGTTACTGTTTTGTTAATGCTTTTTTTCTTGTTCATAATTAGGGGTCAGGATTCTTATATCCTTGACATACAGATGCAAAACTTCTGGGTCTCTTTCATAAGCTTGTTTAGGACATTTCATAGCTATGAGCATACACAATTTTTATTTAAACCTGTGTTTTTCATGCGTTTTTTACCTCATTTTTGGGTCAAAATTGGGTCAAAAATGGTCAAAATGCACAGGTTATACCATAAAACCTGTGCGTCGATAAAAACGCGAACGTTTTATCTTAAAACGTTCGTATTCAGCACGAGAAAGATTGTATAAAATTAATCTAAAAAGTTAACAGTTTTGTACAAAATGTTGTCTTATACGCTATTTGAATAAATTTATTTTATAATATTCCTATTAAATAATCAGTCTTTAATCATATGGTTAATGTTGCCTTAATTTAATGAAAACTTATTTATTTTGTGGCTCTCAGTACAATACAAAGCATCTACTATCTATTGTCTTTCAAAATTAACGATAGTTATTATAATTGAAGAGCACTTATATAATACTATTTTATATATTAATATGAATTTAAAGCATATGTTTTGCTATGGTGCTCTCAGCATTTTTGATACCAGAGGCATCTCAATGATTGAAGAAACGAGCACAACCCTAAAAGAAAAATTATTGGAAAAATCTCCATCCGGGATAAATGGTTTGGATGATATCACCTATGGTGGACTCCCAAAAGGTCGTCCAACACTTGTATGCGGAAGTGCGGGTTCAGGAAAGACCCTTATGTCTATGGAGTTCCTTGTTAAGGGAGCCGAAAAGTACAATGAGCCAGGTGTTTTCATGGCTTTTGAGGAGACCGAAGAAGAGCTTGCCAAGAATTTTGCCTCTCTAGGGTTTGACCTTGATGACCTTGTGGCAAAGAACAAGCTTGCAGTCGATTACGTTTATATCGAAAGAACTGAGATCGAGGAAACAGGAGAATACGACCTCGAAGGTCTGTTTATAAGGCTTGGGTCGGCTATTGACTCCATAGGTGCCAAAAGAGTAGTATTGGATACATTGGAAGTCCTCTTCTCTGGATTCCAGAACGAAGCAATATTGCGCTCAGAACTGCGCAGGCTCTTCCGTTGGCTCAAGAATAAAGGTGTGACAGCCATAGTCACTGGCGAAAGGGGAGAAAATACTCTCACCAGATACGGACTCGAAGAGTACGTTGCAGATTGTGTCATTCTCCTCGACAACAGGATGGAAGAACAGATAGCCACAAGGCGGCTGAGGATCATTAAGTATAGGGGCTCAAGACACGGCACTAACGAGTATCCTTTTATGATAGAGAAAGATGGGATGTCTGTCCTGCCCATTACAACTTTAGGTCTTGAGCACGAGGTATCCACAGATAGAATCTCGACTGGCATAAAACAACTGGATACAAATCTTGGAGATAAGGGGTATTATCGTGGCTCTACTGTGCTTATCTCTGGAACGGCAGGCACAGGTAAGACAAGTTTTGCGGCTGAGTTTGCCAAATCTGTCTGCGAAAGGGGAGAGCGTTGCCTGTACTTCGCTTTTGAGGAGTCGCCGAGCCAGATTATCAGGAACATGAAATCTATAGGTATAGACTTCCAGCCCTACATCGATAGCGGTCTCATGCTGATCGATGCTTCCAGACCTATGGTGTATGGTCTGGAAATGCATTTGATAGCTATGCGCAGGCTCATAGACAAATTTGAGCCAACCATCGTAATTATAGACCCCATATCCAACTTGATTAATGTGGGCACCCGAAAAGATGTCCAGTTCATGCTCACTAGAATTATCGATTATCTGAAGATTAAAGGCATAACGACTTTTTGCACCAGTTTAGTAGAACATGAGAGCACTGAAGGGATAGGTGCTCAAGGAGTATCTTCCCTCATAGACACATGGATCAACCTTAGCTTCTTTGAGAATAAAGGTGAGCGAAATCGTCGCATCACTGTCATCAAGTCAAGAGGCATGGAACATTCCAACCAGATTATGGAGTACCTACTAACTGATCACGGGGTAGAGATACAGGATGTGAATACTGATGAGCAATGCAACACAAAATGATTTAGAGTCTGTGTCTATTCAGCCGGATGATATGTCTGACGAAGAAGAATACACTTTGAAGCTATATGTGGCAGGGCAGACTAAGAAGAGCCTTGAGGCTTTTACCAATTTAAAAAAGATATGCGAGGAGCACCTATGTGGAAGGTACAAAATCGAGGTTATTGACCTCCTGGAGAACCCGCAACTAGCTAAAGGAGACCAGATATTAGCCATACCAACACTGGTTAGAAAGCTACCTGAGCCGATAAAGAAAATTATAGGAGATCTCTCTAATACAGAGCGTGTTCTGGTAGGTTTAGACCTTCGTCCAGCGAGTGATATTCGATGACCGATAATGACGAGACCAAGACGTCTGAGATCAAGATTTCCACAGAAACCTTTGAGGAAGCCTTTGCAAAAACAAGAGATGAGAAATACGTTTTACGCCTCTATGTTGCGGGAATGAACCCGAAATCGGTGCAGGCGATAGATAATGTAAAGCGCATATGTGAAGAGTACCTGCCCGGCAAGTACCAGCTAGAGGTCATTGATATCTATCAGAACCCGATTTTCGCTAAAGATGGTCAGATAGTGGCGGCTCCTACCCTCATAAAAGAGCTCCCACTACCACTGAAAAAGCTAATTGGCAGCATGGCAAATACTGATAGAGTTCTGCTTGGAATGGACATCAAATCAAAGGACATTAAAGAATAATCGACTTTAGAAGGTCAGTATAAATATGAATCCCGAAGGAGCAGAAAGCGCGGCGTCAGTACCTTATCAAGTACTGAAAGATGAAATCCGTTCTTTAAAAGACGAAATACAGAGCCTAAGAGCACGTCTTGAAGAGTCGGAAGAACTCAAGCGTGCCCTTAGTGAGGGAGACCTAGATGCCTTGGTGATACCCAGACCAGAAGGGGAGATGGTCTTTACTCTGGACGGTGCTGACCGAGAATACCGTGTCCTTGTAGAAACAATGAATGAAGGCACTGCCACTTTGACCAACGATGGCATTATCCTTTATTGCAACCACAAATTTGCAAAATATTTAAGGATGACTTTACAGGGTATAGTAGGCACATCTATTTATCGATATATTGCGCCTGAGGACACGACCACATTTGAGGCTCTCTTGGAGCATGGGAAGGGTAGGGAAGAAATCGATCTCCGGGCTAAAGGAGGCACATATTTGCCTGTGTATCTGTCCATCAACGCATTTCAGTCAAAAGAATCACCAAGTGCCTGGTGTATCGTGGTAACAGACCTGACGGAGCAAAAGAAGAATGAAGAGATCTTAGAAAATATCGATAAAGTCCGTAAACAGGAAATTCACCATAGGATAAAGAACAACTTGCAGGTAATTTCTTCCCTTCTTGACCTTCAGGCTGAGAAATTTAGTAACAGAGAGTGCATTGAAGATTCAGAAGTCATAGATGCATTTAAAGAAAGCCAGAACCGTGTAATATCTATGGCTCTAATCCATGAAGAACTGTATAAGGATAACAGATTCAAAGGTGAAGGGTTCGAAAGTGAAGGATTCGAACTCCTAAACTTTCCTCTGTACATTAAGAAACTAGCTGATAACCTTTTCCATACATACAGGCTTGGAAATACCGCTGTCAGCTTAAACTTGGACCTGGAAGAGAACCTTTTCTTTGATATGGATACCGCAGTTCCATTGGGTATTATCATCAATGAATTAGTTTCCAATTCTCTCAAACATGCATTTCCCGGCAAAGATATAGGAGAAATCAGAATCAACCTTTGCAGGGAAAAAGATGAAAGTGATGGGAGTAACCTTTTTACCTTGACCATTTCTGACAACGGTGTGGGCATTCCTGAGAAAATTGATATTGAAGACCTTGAGAGCCTTGGACTTCAACTTGTAACAACCCTTATTGACCAGTTAGATGGGGAACTTGAACTAAAAAGGAACAATGGAACTGAATTCACTGTGCGGTTTACGGTAAAAGAAAAGAATAATCAGGCATCTGTGCAAGCTCCACAATTCGTTGAATAAAGAATAATTAAGCCGATGTGAAAAGCCAATAAGGGATATGGCAATGATTCTTTCCTTTTGGAGTCACTTAATAAGCTAATTGCAGCGAAAACATCCTTCAAAATGAATACTATACATGATCTTCACAGTGGTTAAAAGTTCTGTAAAATCACAAATAGCAGAAAAATTGCAAATTACCTCCAGTATGCAGAAATGACATAACTTTTGGAGACAAAGTAATATTATGAGTATAATTTCAATATTATCGCTTGTTTTTTATAATGAAAATTGGCCTTTCCGGGCAAAATATTCCACAAATGCCTATGTGTTTGTTTTCTCGATCATTCCATAGTATATGGGAATATACTTGTTTCCTTCGATAACCCCAACTATCAACTGCAAAAAAGGTATGAGAAACACTTAGGCATTATAAAATAGGAAATATTATGAGATATCACTGATTGACATAAAACGAAAAACAAAGAGGATAAGACAATGGGACGAAGAAGAAAAAAAACGTCACTTTTAAAGGCATTTAAAAAAGGAATGAAAATAGGCAAAATGATGTCAAAGGCTTTAGATAAGTTCATGGATAGGAGAGATCTTGACCGGTGGCTACGTCAAAAAAGACGATAATAAAATTTCCTAATCTCTTCCTAAAACTTCCCAGTATTTCCTATTTTAGGAAGCAATCAGGAAATTTTAGGAAGTAATGAGGAAACTAGTGCATCGATTCCAAAATAAATCCCTTGTTTAGCTGGAAATTCGTTTATCAATAGATCTATTCAAAAGCTAGGCTTGTGAACATACTTTGGAATCACAATACTAGGAAGTTTCAGGATGTTTATTATCAAATCGCTTCCTAAGTACTTCCTATGCCCCCAGAAGAGAAACAGAAAATAAATGTCTGGATACCTACAGGCTCGCGTGCTATCCGGGAGGCCCACGGCCCGATGGCCTCACCGGGTCGGACAGAAGAAATAAAAAGTGAACAACCCCGCCTGTTTTTTCCCCCGGCGTGATAGGCAATAAGAGCGCGGAACACATCAAGTGTTCGCCTGATGGCGAAAACATGAGCCCGCTCTCTATGTTTGCCGTTACACGCGAAGGGAAAAAGGAAAGGAAAAAAATGATACATCGATATTCACATGAAAAAGCGGACATTGATCCATATAAAGTCTCAGAGAACAAATACCATATCGAAAAACACATGAAATTGGATATCAAACAGAGAATAAGAAAACGTCTTCTGAACTCGATGTTGAACGGTCTAAATAAGCAGCCCTTCTCACAGCCCCGCGCTACTTGTATTCAACAATTAACGAACGACCAACAACAACGACGACTTTTTTTTCTATACTATTAATACAAGATTTTTTTTTCGTTTCGTTCCGCTTTCAGTCGGCTTAAAGCCTCGAAAAAGCCCGGACATCTTCAAAAAAATTAGTTGTTGTTGGAATTAACATCCCGACCTCAGAGAACCCAAACAACTTCACGGACTTTATCGAGCTTTTCCGGACCTTTCCGGAAACTTTCCTTTTTTGCCACAAGATATCATCATAGGAGGTTCCAGAAGGAACCTGCGTTCACCTGCAAACATGATACAATAAGCTTCAACCATTACACGACCCCCAAAGTAGCACGTAACAGAATATCATTTTCTTCATCGGTGAACATCGAGCCACCACAAATCACAACTTTACCAGCGCCAACTTACCAAGCAGGGAATTTATATCAGCAGTCGAACACTTAGGGTATTTCGATTTACTGCGCCTTGCTCTTGACAATATCAAGCGCCCCAAATCGGAACGTAAACTGACTCAAACACCGAATACCTCTGCAGCTTCTTCGGATGATCCTCAATTTTTATCAGGCCAAGCCTCGCCCGATCCATATCGCTTTTGAAAAGCATCGGAGTGCTTAAGACATATTTCCAAGTCTGCACAAAATCAGGACGCAGCCCATACTTCTTTGACCAGATCACCCCGATTAGATTATCATCTGTTTGATCTTCAGCACGTGCAGCACGATACTGGGAAACTTCCTCGCTTCCCAGTCTTCAGAATTATTGCTTTCAGGATTCTTCATTATTTTAGAATATCACCGCGAGCAACCCCATAACCGAATACTATGCTTTTTAAGAAGGGAATTGAAAAGCAGAGAGGCATTTTTTCCAATAAGCGATTTAGAGCCTATACGAAAAGTCATTAACGCATGTTGAAAAGTTACGATAGGTCGATAATATCGGCATCCTTTCCGGTTGTACATAAGATGTATCAATCTGCGCAATACTCTCAGCTCTCGGCAGTGCTCCTACTCCTCCGGAACTTATGTTTGCAACAGCAAATGTAAACTCATTTTCTCAACCTTCACTTGAATCAGGGAAGGAAGGAGAAACTAATCCAAACTTACTTGTAAGAGGTACTTTTGGAAGGGAAATCATTAATTGCCTTAATAAGCCAAAGGCCTCCATAAAAACTGTAGATAAAAACCAATAAAGTATAAATAAAAAGCTCTACATTGATAAATATTCAAAAATTAATTGACATCATTAAAAAATGGGGGAAAAATATGGGAAAATTCAGATTGATCAGACGTGATGAGAAAGCCATGGAGCTCCCGATAAATATTGTAGTCATGCTTGTTGTCGGGATGGTCGCCCTTGCAACGCTTATTTCGATCATACCGACTCCAACAAAGGAAATGTCGGTATTTGTTGATGGGGTAAGACTTGAAGGAGGAAACCTTCAGAAAGGGAACTCAATAATAGTGGACTCTAAAACCGCAGAAGCCCCTTTTTCCATAACCGTAGTGGTAAAGGCAACTGACAAGGATGGAAATCCGGTACGGAATGCAAACGTTATTCTGAGAGGGCTTGGCGGTGCGGCTTCAAATACTACGGGTATTGACGGGACCACTTTCCTGACAACAGCGGAAAATGCACGTCTCAGGCTTGACCCTAACCAGAATGAAGGGACAATGGACCTGAAAATCCTGGCAGACGGCTTCTATGACTACGAAAGAAAAGATGCAGTCATGATTATCAAGACTCGTTAATTGCACATTTTTCAGGGATAAAACTATAGAGAGGAGGCGCAGATGCTGCCTGAAAAATTCAAAAGAAATGAAGCAGGAACTGTCGGGCTTCCAATAAGGATTGTAGTCCTTTCCGTTGTGGGCTTCATAGGATTTTACGCAATTCTCTCCGCCCTCAGCAATGCCCCTACTGTCCCCGAATCCATGTATGCAACAGCAAACATAAGCGCATTTTCGTTACCTTCACCTGACTTAGAGACAGAAAAGGAAACAAATCTGAGTCTGCTTGTAAAAGTGCTTGACAGGAATAACCGCGGGATAGAGGAAGCAAATGTGATTGCCTGGAGCCCTGATAGGAAAAAAGCGTATTCAGGCGTCACTGACCCTACCGGAAATGTAACAATAAAAATTATTAACCCTGAGTTGCCTTCAGGAAAAGCTGAAGGGTATATATCCATAAAAGTGATGAGAGCAGGATACAGGGACTTAACCAGCGACCATTTTTTGAAGGTAATCCGAAGCTAAATGCTCCTGATATTTCCGATTTTTTCGAAAAAAAGGGAAAAACGTAGATTGAAATTCTGAAAAACCAGTATTTGTGGATCCTGAATTTAGATTATAAATTCAGATTATATTTAGATCATAAAGTCAGATCATTGCAGCAATACTACTGTTATTTATGATGAACCACAGACCGAAAAAAGCCATAAATCCACCGCATAAGTATACCATTATTTCATGAGTGCGCTGTGAAAGGATTTTGTTTCTTTGTGAAAAGGATGAGGATACTGCTATCAGGACTCCAAGATCTGCTATCCAGTGCCCGACAATAAATGCGACTACTGCAAAGATACCTATCATGTATTCCTGAAGGACAATCGCACTGCCCGCTGTTAGCCACCATATAACAAGAAAAGGATTCAATGCGGAAGTCACAATTCCTGCAGATATCGGACCTGAGAAAGGATTCAATGCAGAGGTTATAGTTCTTACAGGGGCCGGACCAGAAGATAAATTCAGGTTACTGGCTGAAATGGAAATATCCATCGTAGAAGCCTCTTTTGCGCTTTTTATCATTACCAGCCCGGAAAGTAACATAACCAAACCGCCTATTACAGCCATATATGAAATAATTGTTTTTCCGAGAAAAGACGATACACCTACCAGGATAATTACAAAAATGGCCAGCTCTACCAGGGCATGCCCTATAAAAATTGAAGGCCCTGCTCTCCAGCCGTTCTTAATAGATGCCGCAATCGCTGCGAACATCATGGGCCCGGGAACGATGGCTGCAGATATGCCTACTGTAAAACCCAGAATCAGAGCTTTGGTCAGTTCTATCATAATGTCCCCAGGAGAAAAAAATAAGATTACATAAATGAAAGAAGTAATTATATAAATATTTATGGAGACTGACCATTAACAGCATTTGTGACTGTATCAAGAAAATAAGCATTTTCCAGTTTAATATTAAATACACAGATTTTTCATATTCTGTTTCATACTTTATCTGTTAACGACTTTTTTTTGTGGTTTACCAGATAAAACTTCATTAAGACGGCTCCTGCCATCAGCACGGCAAGCCCGGTAGAGAAATAAGGAGACCTTATGACATCCCATCGGCCAGACCAGACAAGAAATCCGGTAAGGAAGAGAACTGAAGATCCGGCAACTCCTGAAATCTCAAAGGGAATCTTCATTGAGCCGAGAGTTAACCTGTTCTGGTTCTCAATGATTTCGATACGGGACTCAAGCTCTTTTATATATGCGTTTTTTGTGTTTTCCTGAGCTTTGAGATTCCCAATTTCCATATTCAGTTTTTCGATTTCGGATTCCAGGTTGTTATGAGCAAAATTTGACAGTTCGGATACTGCAGCCTGAAGAGAACGCAGACTTTCTGAAATGCTGGAAAAAACTTCATTTATGCTCCTGATTTTATATCCGGTTCCGGAAACTTCAGAAGAATTATCTACAGAAGTCAGGGAAAGATGCGAGGTTTCGCCAGAAGGAAGGACCGCACTGAACGCAAAACTTGAAATGTTCCTCTCTGAAAGTGACGGAACTGAATCAGAAAGAAAAGAATTTCCAGGAACGGAGGATTCAGTAGAAACAGAAGGCCCCTGTGGAAAAACTGATGAACCTGCAGCAACACTCCCTGAATTTTCTTCCGGGAAAGAACCTGAGAAATTTCCGGAAAAAACTCTCCCAGCCTGGTTTGCAGGAGGAGTTTCCAGAGAAAGGCGCCTCTCGACTGCCCTGAGCCTTTTTTCAAAACTCCTGATGCTCTGATCGAAAACTTCAATCCTTCCCTGCAAATCCTCCCTGATTTCTGGCTCTGCTTGGTATAACTTATTCAATTGAACCATTACCCCTAAAAAGTAAGTATAATTAATCGTGTCCAACACTATATAAAAATTTTGAAAATCAGATATAATATTAAAAGTAAAAAATAAGTGGAAGAATGATTAAAAGTAAAAAATAAATAAAAGAAGGAAAACAGCTTGAAAAAATGAAATTGGAGAAATCAGATCAGCCGGACTTCGATTAGTTCCCCTCTATCCTGAGCCTCCATAATATCGGATGCAAGGTCTGAGTTTACTCTAAGTTTTACTTCTCCGTGTCGGCTTACGGTTGCACTGAAAAGGTATTCATCTTCAAGGAATATTTCCACATCCTTTCCTGCGAGTTCCAGAGCGCCAAGGATAAGGTGCTTCTTATTCTTTTCGATGAGAGGATGAACAGAAGAAGCAGTAGCTGCCCTTTCGATACCAGATAGACTTGCTTTCTCCGGAGGAACTCTACTTTGGGCTCCGTACTTTCGGCCTTTTGCAGCCTTTGGAGCTTCGCCCTGCATCTCCCTGACATTAATATGGAACCCCAGAATACTTTCTATCCGGTCAATAACGTTTCCACCTTTACCAATGACTTTTCGCATCTCTTCGTCCCGGACCTTTACGATTGCACTGTCGTCTGAAGTTACTTCCACTTCAACAGGGCCAGATGCGTACCTGCCAACAACATTCCTTATTTCTTCTTCCGCAAGCTTCCATGCAGGTTTCCTGCCTTCAATAGAAGGACCTATTGGCATAACAACAACCTGCTCTCCATACGTGTAAATCTCGTATTCGACTTTCCCGGTCTCAAAATCTGCAATAGTAATCACGGGCCTTGCAAGATCCTGCTCAACCATCCCATGAGGAACCTTAACTGTAAATGCAAGCACCAGAACCTTTGCAACTTCTCCTTTATCAATAAAAATAACAGTATCCACTACCTGGGGAATTACACCCAGTTCGACCCTTCCTATCAGGCGTTGAATGGCATCCACTGCTCTTGTTGAATGCACTACCCCGATCATTCCCACGCCTGCAAGACGCATATCTGCAAAAACCAAGAAATCACCGGTCTTCCGGACTTCGTCATATATAGTATAATCCGGCCTGACCAGAAGCAAAAGATCCGCAGTATCTTCCATTCTTCCATTCAAAGGCGAATACTGGGTGATCTCAGGAGGCACCTGCAGGTCTCTTGGGGATTCCATAGTTTTGACCACCTGCCCGTGGTCATTCAGGTAACGGGCGACCCCCGCAGCAAAAGTAGATTTTCCGGCCCCGGGAGGCCCGGCAATAAGAATTCCACGCTGGCTGGCGATACGTTCTTTGAGTTTATCACTCAGGCGGTAGTGTTCAAGATCCACAACAACAGTTGGCCTGACAGTAGTAATTTCCATATCATCGGAAAAAGGCGGGCGAGCAATAGCAATTCGCATGTTCCGGATCTGCAGGACAGTAGCCCCACTTGAGGACATCTCGATGAAAGATTCCGGATCCAGCCTCGCCCTCTCAATGAGTTCTTTCGAGATACTGAAAAGTTCCGAAGAAGTAGCAGGTTCTTCACGGATCCTTACATAACGCACGTTCCCCACCGGACCCTTCTTGGCCATAGGGGAGACACCATTTTTGAGGTGGACAGACATTGTATCGTCAGTGAAAAAATGCTCTATTTTGAGCGGCCCAAACTCTGAGGGGTCCAGAGTTTTTGGATGCATGTACTCAACATCGAGCCCCTTTGCTTTAGCTATAAGAGACTGTACCCGGTCTTCGCTTAAAAACAGCCCACCGACTTCGATAGCCGTACTTCGGATAAGGGCATCCATCCTGCCCTCTTTAGATAGCCTAATCTCCTCAAAAGTGGGTTGAACCCCTCGGAATTGAAGGAGAATTTCACCCCTATCTGCAAGCTTGCGAAGTTCCGACAGCTCTTCAAGCCCTTTGAAACCTATTTCTCTTCCCCTGTTTGCCTGAGCTTCAAGTTCCGATACCACAGCTTCAGGGATGACAATCTCAGCACCCCTGAACTCACCGCTTCTAACGCGGGATGAAAGCCTCCCGTCAATAATTATGCTTGTATCCGGAACGATCCTCCATATCTGCTTTTCTTCAGCCATATAAGGGGATATAGAGCTAGAAAGTATATAATAAAACCTCTGGAAAATCATAAGTTATTTCTTAGTGGCTGGATGGCGCATCATCTTGATTTGTTGTTCGAATAGACAAAAAGAAGCAAAAAGGGAGGAAAATTATGGAGCAAAGGTTAAAACGAATTTAGCCTTATGTGTATGATTTTACTGAGGCTTTTTTGAAGTTCAGCTGTTGAGACTACTAAAAATAATGACCTTAGATCAAAGTCATTGGCTTTTAATGTTTTTAAAAATTAAAACTGATCCAATTTTTATCGTTAGGTGTAGGGAGTTTAATATTGAGCTAATCCCAGAACTCGAAATTGATTCTCAGATCTCGTATTCTGGAGAATTAATCAAGGTTTCTGTTAATGAAAATTATTTTTGAAATTCTTATCGATTTTGGATAAAATTGTTTTTGGGATGAGCTCATGAAGAGATTGTTATTATCATGAAGTTGATTCCATAGTTGTTATTTTTGCAATCAAGATTCATATTTTGTTCTAATCTAGTATTTTAAGTGACCGATCAAGTTCCTAATAGTGAAAATAAGCCTGAAAAATCCAAGAGATTAAAATAGGATGGGTTTTAGGATTAACTAAAAGAAAAAAGTAGGAATTAAAATTACAAATTTGATGATTAATAAAAACTGTTAGATATATTATTGGATAATATTCCAAAATATAATAATAGTATACATAATTATTATAAATATGAATATAAATAAACAGATTTCAATTAATATTGGTTTCTAAATTATATTTCGTTAATTATTATATTCATTGGATAATAATTCACTAGTGATACAATAAAAAATCACTTTTATCGGCAAATAATGAAGGGATATAATTGACTAATTAAGTAGTCTTCCAAAAATGTACGTGGATGATTGATTCTTAAAGTAAGTACATTTGCCCATAGACAGTGAATTAAGAAGCCGACAAAAGTGGAATTGTATCGAATTAACCAAAATGATGGAGGCAATATATGGGAGAGCAAAGGTTTAGCAAAATAAAAAAAACCGTTATTATTTTGTTGGCTGTCTTTCTTGTAATATCTTTGACAGCTGCGTCAGCAAATGCGTGGTACTCAAAGACTAGCAGCGACAAATGCAAAAGCAACCTTCATGAAAAGGTCGCTAAAGAAAAAGTCGCTAAAGAGAAAGTAGTTAAGAAGGTAGCGAAAGAGAAAGTGGTTAAAGAAGTAGCTAGAGAAAAAGTGGACAACAGAGTGTTTGACAACAGAGTGTCATACTCTGCAGCAAATAACTGTTTTGGCTGTGGCTGGGGCGGCTTTGACTGTGGCTGCAGAGACGATTTCTGTGAAAATTTCAAAACAAAGTATTTTAACATTCGCGGCTGTGTCGCAGGATGTAGAGACAACGGTTTTGACGACTGGTGGGATTATTAACTGTTTACAAGTCCAACCACGGACTAAGTTGTTTATAAATCAATACAAACGACGACCCATTTGCAGAATTCCGTGTCGGATTACAGAAGCAGTAAGACTCTTAAAATATATTTAAAAATCGTTCATGATAGGACTTACGCAGTAAAAGAACTAAAATGAAACTTGAGCAGTCTGTAACAGATATTGTAGGGAGGACAGTTTAAGGCCCCATGCTGCTGTTTTCGAATTTAACTGCGTAAGTCCTACTCATAAAAAGATAAAAATAAAAAAAAGAAATAAATAATTAATCATTTATTAAATTTTTAAAACTCAATATACATCGTCCGGCTCGAAGACCTTCTCTCCCACAACCTCTCCTTCAAGATTTCGATAAAAACAGGACCTGTATCCCATATGACAGGCTCCTCCAACCTGTTCTACCAGCAGCAGAAGAGAGTCCATATCGCAGTCGATCCTGATATCTTTTACTTTCTGTATATGTCCCGAGGTTTCTCCTTTTTTCCATAATTGTTGTCTGCTCCTGCTCCAGAAATGTGCAATTCCTGTTTCTACAGTCTTCTCAAGAGCTTCACGGTTCATATAGGCGCACATCAGCACCTCTCTGTTCATCTGGTCCTGAACAACAGCAAGGATCAGCCCGTTATCATATTTCAAGGTGTCAAAATCGATCATGAGAGATAGATTGCGAAACTAGTATAAAAAAGAGAGAGGATGAAATATTAAGAAAGACGATAGAGAAATAGGAAGAGTCCACAACCATCAAAGAAAGCTGTAATATAACTGGTATTGTGAACTATACCATCTTAGGAAAAAATATGAAATGAATAAATGAATCCAGTAAAGGTATTAAACCGGACTCCTTTTTCAAGGCTTGATTCCCAGTACATCCTCTACATACGCCCTGAAAATTTCCGCAACGCTCCAGGCCTGAGAAATGCAGCCACCCGGAGAGTAAGGATAGTCACCATCAAATACTTCAGAAATGGTTCCGACACCTGCTGTTTCAAGGTGCATATCAAAACCCTGCAGAAGGTCCCGCATATCTTCAAGACTTTGTTTTGAATAATTATGGACCTTCCGATAAGCTTTCACATAGGCTCCAAGGAGCCAGGGCCAAACGGTCCCGTTATGGTAGGCTGTATCTCTGGTTACAGCGTCTCCGTAATAATGCCCTACATAAGAGGGATGATCACTTGAGAGGGTTCTAAGCCCAAAGGGTGTCAGAAGGTCTTTTTCAACTCTGTCCACAATCGCTTTTTCTTTATCAGGGGAAAGCATAGTATAAGGAAGAGTCACTGCGAAGATCTGATTGGGGCGGATTGCAGGATCTTTAACTTGGTTTCCTGCCTCGTCCTGAAATACGAGGTCAAAGAGACAATTAGTTTCCGGGTTCCAGAAAACATTCTCAAAATTCAAAGATACTCCGGCTGCAAGAGTCTCATATGAGGAAATATCTTTGCCGAGAAGATTACCCAGGTTGGAGGTAATTTTCAGGGCGTTATACCAGAGAGCATTTATCTCACAGGCTTTACCTGCTCTTGGGGTTACTGCTAATTCTCCGATTTTAGCATCCATCCAGGTTAGTTGAGGCCCTTGCCGGATAAGATAATCGGGATCCATGCCGATTCCGAAGTCTGTGCCTTTACGGTAATTATCTATGATACTATCTACGGTATCCCAGACATCCGAGATAAACAGCAAGTCCTTTGTATATGCAAAATAGCGGCTCAGAGTATGAATAAACCAGAGAGAAGCGTCCACTGTATTGTAGACTGGTTCTCCTCCGAGAGCCTGGAAGGTGTTCGGGATCAAGCCTTTCCGACAATGAATGGAGAAATTTTTGAGAATGGACCTGGCTTCCTCGAAGCGGTGGGGAATTAAAAGCAGGCCAGGTAGAGAGATCATAGTGTCCCGCCCCCAGTCATCGTACCAGTGATATCCTGCAATCACTGTATTTTCACCTGAGGAAGGATTTTTCACTACAAAAGAGTCTGCTGCCCTGAGAAGTTTAAGGGCGAAGGGCTCAGTAAGCCTTGAATTGAAAGCAAGGAGATTTTGCCTGTATACTTCCCTCGTATAGAGTTCCTCTACCTGCTCGAGAGTAAGGGAAGAAATATCGTGTGTTGAAGCGGCAATGAAAAAACGTGAGGTTCCTAGTTTAAGTTTGTTTTCGAAATATCCGGGATTGAAGCTATCTTCCTGGAAATTACATCCTCGTTGCTTCTCAGTATCATACTCAAAATTATAGTACCAGACAGGATCAGAATGGTACTGGAGATTGGATGAAAGCGAGAAAGCAAAACCGTTAGAGCTTTCCAGTTTTACTCCCGTAGAATCGGCTTTCTGGGAAAAGGAAAGATCTCCTGAGTGAGTAGTGTAATGAAAATTTCTGGAGTTTACAAGAGGAAAAATCCTTAGCAAAGCTCCTTCTCTCCGGGATCTGAGATCATAAAGAATACAGGTTGTATTATTACCATGAACCGTAAAGATCTTTTTCTTTACGGTAAAAACGCCGGGCTGGTAAACCCACAGAGGGAAAGGAGCAAGAATGAATTTGGAAAGGTAATTGAAGCCAGTAGGAGAAATAGTATCCGGATATTTGTGAGTTGCAAGTCGATAAATCTCTTCGTTGAGGGAAATTTCCTCATCCAGAGAAGAAAGCAGTACAAACCTTCCTGAAGAGTTTTCTGGAGCTGCCACAAGCAGTCCGTGGTAAGTCCTTGTTCCGGCCCCGATGATTGTAGATGAGGCGTATCCCCCGAGTCCGTTTCCTACGACCCACTCTTTCTTGATTCCTTCTTCATATGTGGAAAAGGAATCTGCTCCAAGCCTGATTCCACTCATACGTGTCTTATTAGTATTTGATTTATTAATAGCTGTATGTTCGGAAGAAAGAGTTAAAAAATATTAAAATAGAAAAACTCAGCTTATAATAAGGATATGAAATTATTATATTTTAAGTGTAAACATAAACTATTTTAGCTGTGCAGGACATAAGAAAGTGAGAATCATGAAGCAAGACCTTTTAGAAATCCTTGTTGATATCTTCAAATCATCCGGATACAATGTCATAATTTCTAGCCAGTTTGACATTCTTGTGGAGAAAAACGAGCATCAGGCTTATGTCAGGTGTGCCCTGCAGCCAGATTACGAAGAAATAAAAGCCTTTTCCGAAAAGATAGAGGAGTGTACAGGAATCTATGTGATGACCCGGAAAACATCTAGAGAATTAATTGATTATGCGGCTGAACTTGGGATTTATATCTGGGATAGAGACGAACTGGCCCTTCAGATAGGAAGAGCAGTACTTTTAAACATGGAACAGAAGGCAAAAGATTCTTGTTCTGAGCCAGAAATCTCACCAACAAATGATAAGCGAAATTCACTAAGGGAACAAACTTTTGAAATGCCCGTCGAAAGCTGGAAAGCTGAGGAGTTCAGGCAGGAACCTTACGCTAATAGAGAACTCTTACCACATAAGAGCCAGCCGGCAGAGAGAGAAAAGATCTCTTTTGAAACCAGATCCCTGCCGCGGATTTATAATGAGAGAAAAAATTCAAAGAAACTTGAGCAGGCTGAGGTTACTAAATCCGACTCTTATGAAATGCTTAATATACAGTCAGTAGAGCCAAAGATTTCTAAAGATCAGGCAATTATCATTGCAAAACCCTATCTCAGTAACCCTAAGGATGCAATTTTGAAGTTCGTGCCTTTCTGGAAATACAGATATAATGTTGAGGCTGAAAAACGCTTCAGGTCAAAAGTTCTGAGTATTGCCGGAAAAGGAAAAGGTTTTCTTAACGCGCTAAATAAGTCAAGGGAAGAAATGGAAATCGAAGGTCTTGACGCACCTACAAGGATTCCTTCTGTGCAATATGAATTGAAAAGGCCGAATGTAGATAGAAAACAGGCAGAAAAGATCCTTCTAGGTTTAATTATAGAGGAGAATACGCGCGAGATGCGCTCTAACAATATGGAAGGACAGGCAATTATATATGAACAAAGGAGTATTAGCCCAAGACCTGAAGAAATAGAACTTGACATGGAGCTTGTTTACATTCCTTTCTGGGAAGTGAAGGGAAAACGTAATTCTCTGGAGATCAATGCTTATAATGCAAAAGTTTTGGAAGAGCCTATAGATGAGGATGCTGAATTCCTGTAAATTGAAAGTCTGCAAAAAAAAATTGGAAGAAAAATATATAAAACAGAAAATATATTTATGTATTAGCAGAATATTAGGATTTCTTAAAAGGAGTCCACATCCTACTCTCCCAGAAATTCCTGCGAAAAAGTATTTTTCAGGGAAATAAAGCGCAAATTCTAATAAATGTTATATGCGTCAGATGGAAGAGTATATAACGTTTGGAAATTATCTGTAAGCTGTAACGGATGACATCTTGTAGAAAATAGGTACGGAAATATTTTAGAAGTATCGAAAGTAAAAAAAGAGGTGCATAAATGATCGAAGTAACAGAAAAAGCTGCTTCAGAACTGAAGACACTGCTCGAACAGGAAGAGAAGCCTGAACTTGCCCTTAGAATTTTTGTTGCCGGGGTTGCCTGCAGCGGAGTTCAGTATGGGCTGGCCTTTGACGATGAAGTGAAGGAAGACGATGTAACGATGGAAAGCAACGGAATCAAACTCATTATGAATAAAGATATCGAAACAAGTTTTTCTGAGGGCAGCATTGATTTTGTTGAAGACGAGAATGGGAAAGGATTCCTTATCCGCAACCCCACAGCCGGTGGATGCGGTACCTGTGGCGGCGGATGCCATTAAAGATAAAGTAAAACCGCGCTCAGGGATTAAAAACCCTACCTGAAGATGCAAAAGAAAACAAAAACAAAGGAGAAGTGAATTTATGTTTCCAGGAATGGGAGGCGTGGGAGGCCGGGGAATGAATCCGGCTAAAATGAAGCAGATGATGAAACAGATGGGGATTGATGTCAAAGAGCTTAAGGATGTTCAGGAAGTAATTATAAAGACTGCGGACTCTAATATAATTATAGAGAATGCAAATGTCTCTATCATGAAAGTCCAGGGCTCGGAAACGTACCAGATTGTAGGTGACGTAAAAGAAGTTCCAAAAGAACTGGAAATTCCCGTAGATGATGTAAAACTTGTAATGGAGCAAACAGGTGTTTCTGAAGATGAAGCCAGGAAAGCCCTGAAAAGCTCAAACGGAGATCTGGCAGAAGCCATTGTGGCACTTTCTTCTGCCTGATTTTTTTTATTTATAGGTTATTTATTAATAAGTTTTTAGTTACTTCGGATTTAAGACCTAATTTAGAATATCTGTTCGAAAATACCTCTTTTTAGGACCCTATTTTAAGTCTTGCTTTAATGTTAGTTTTCATAGCCGTTTTTCCAATATTAGAAAAAAACACTATAGAGAAGCAACTTTGCAGCAGGCAGTCCATTTATTCGCTTCGCATTCTCAAGCAGAGAAAAGGCGAGAAAAGATTTAAGAAATGTTTTGAAATTTAATAGTAAGAGAAGCAAAAAGTTCAGAATAATAATGGTTTCAAAAGCAATGAAAAACAGTATCAAAATAGAAAGCAAAAAGTAATTTAAAAGATTGTAAAAGAGCAGTAAAAACAGTATCGAAACAAAAAGTAAAAAACTATTTTAGAAAAGTTTAGAATAGATTTAAAGTAGTATAGGGTA
>NZ_JAVKPK010000019.1:0-55075 GCF_031461075.1 Methanosarcina baikalica
ATCTTATACTAAAAGAAGGCTTAAAGATTAACGAAGTCATACAAATGTTTTTAAAATAATTTCTCATATCTAAATGGGGGAAATAAATGTCATATAAGAGCAATTCTGAACTACCGGAAACAGTCAGAGAGAACTTACCTGAACATGGGCAAGAAATTTACAGGAAAGCTTTCAATAATGCATGGGAGGAATATAAAGAACCCTCTGAAAGAAAAGGAGATACATCGAGGGAAGAGACTGCTCATAAGGTTGCTTGGAATGCAGTTAAGAAAGTTTATGAAAAGGATTCTAAAGGGAACTGGATCAAAAAGAAAGACTAAAGCGCACTTTTCGGATTTAAGTCTGCAAAGCAAAACTTGCTAAAAGTTATTTATAGGACTTACCTACTTGAGAAGAAGATTACTTGAGCAAGTTAAGTAATTCCAGAAGTCAACCAGAAAGTCTTGTTTAACGAGCTAAAATTATTCTAAGTTTTCAGGCAGCAAACAATGCTGAAATCTCTTTGGAATTAAACATTGCTTACAATATCGTAAGAACTCAAATAAAAAGAGTTTTGGATTTTTGAGTTAGAGAAAGCGTGAAGGATAAAACGGGAGGTTGAAGACCAAGAAGATTACAGGCAGATCTCGTTCATGGGTTATCACGATCACATGTATGAAACCAAAAGATTGGGTATTTTGGACACTTATAAAGAAGTAAAAAACTAAACGAAATTAAAAAAAATAGAGAGTTAGAGAGACCGATTTTTTCCTGTGATGAAAAAACATGCATTAAAGCAATTGGAAATGTTTATCCAGATCTTATGCCAGTAGAAGGGCATTATTCTACAATGACAAGGGATTACGAATACATCAGACATGGAACCCTTTCACTATTAGCTGGAATTGACTTGATATCTGGGAAAATTCATTATAAAGTATTTGAGAGATATAGAAGCTGTGAATTCGTTGAATATCTCAAAGAACTGGAGTCAATACATCCAGAAGAAAAAATCATAATTATTCAGGATAATCATAAAATACATACATCAAAAGAAACTCGGCAATACCTGGAAACAGTTCCTGATAAATTTGAATTCGTATTCACGCCCAAACATGCTTCGTGGTTGAATATTATTGAGAGTTTTTTCAGTAAAATGGTGAGAAGTGTGTTTAGAGGAATAAGAGTAGACTCAATAAATGAATTAAGAGAAAGAATTAGTCAATATATAAACCAAATTAACGAAAAACCAGTTCTATTTACGTGGAGATACAAAATGGAAGAAAGGGATGAAATGCCTGGTGGAATAACAATCTAAAATGGAATTAATTAGGAATCGATGCACTAGTTGATGAAGGAGAAGTCGGTGCCTGCCTTTAGAAAATTCCTCGCGCAATTTCAATATGTGCTCGTTATCCTGCTGCTTATCGCAACACTAATTTCGGCAAATGTTATTGCCTCCAATAAAACAGGCACTCTCACAAAGAACGAGATGACTTTACTCACGGTTGTTACAGTGGGCGGGCCGTTAATTTAGGCGGTACGGGTTATGCTCCCGAAGGTGGAGTACTCCGGGAAGGAGGAGGGAAGATTGATGGTACGCTCCAGCTCGAGTTTGTACGTGCGCTTTCAGCCGTCAACTGTGCTAGTAACGCCGCGCTACATGAGCGCGATGAACGCTGCACGGTGCATGGCGACCCGACCGAAGGAGCAGTGATCGTCGGGGGTGTTAAGCCGGGCTGGAAGGTGAGTTTTTGCAGTTTTCAATGTGCGTTCTTTCATAAGCTATTTATTTAATGGCAGGAAAAAGGTATCCTATAGGTGATGAAGTCCGCCTGGACTCTTCAGTCTGAACCGCTTACGCTGATGACTTCTACATTAATTATTGAGGTTTTATTGTGTATACTATTTTATTGGTAGGTATAGGCGGCTTCATAGGTGCTATCCTTAGATACACTTTAGGTGGATGGATACAGAATGGCTTTGTTAGTTTCCCTGTAGGGACACTAATTATAAACACTATTGGCAGTTTCTTTCTGGGTTTAATAATGTACCTTTCTGAATACCAGGGTCTTTTTGGTGAGGAAACCAGGATATTTTTGACAATTGGCGTAATAGGAGCTTTTACAACATTATCAACATTTGGTTACGAATCATTCAGGTTGCTTGACGACTCAAAATTAACACTTTTGGCTATAAATTTAGTATCGACAGTATTATTTTCTATGCTAGCTGTATACTCAGGTAAAATTGCAGCTCTGAGCTTTAGCACTTATCTATTGAGGGGAATGAAATGAAAACGGATAAAATGAGAGCTATTGAGGGAAATCATATGAAAAGGGAGTCTACAGCCATATTATTGAGAATATTTATAGGTGAATCCGATCGGTACGAAGGCAAGCCATTGTATATGCATATTGTTGAAATGCTAAAGGCGGAAGGTATAGCCGGAGCAACCGTTTTCAGGGGCATAACAGGTTTCGGAAAACATAGCTTTATTCATACGACTTCTATACTACGCTTGTCAACTGATTTGCCAATACTTATTGAAGTCGCTGATCTTGAAGAGAATATTGATCGAATAAGACCAAAATTAGACGAAATAATTAATCAAGGATTGATTACAGAAGAAAAAGTTAAAATTATATTTTATGACAGTGATACCACAAATAAGACGTCCATCGTCAATTAATTCTCATTTTTATTATTAAAATTTTCACAATGGCTTTTTAATTCCGGATACAAAATATCCCCCATTTTCCTCAACCCTTGCAAACATTTGGCTTTTGTAGAAATCAAGATCAACAAGAAGAATACGGTCTTTGATCTAACCGATTTTTAATGTTTTTATCTCAGCTGGTTTTTCATTGTACAGAGCAATGGTTTTAGGTCCATTAACAACTGCACTTACCATAAAGCCGACTTTAAATCCTGAAGACACTGTCCTTTAGCGTAACGTTTATTGAGCTGCGAGTGGAAATTCTTTTGAACTTTTCATCTGCCACCTTGGACCCTATAGCTACGGAAAAAGCATCCTGATCGGTTATGAAAATCCCGCTTTCTATAGTGATATATCTGAGTTGCAGTTCGGTGTTGTAGAAGAGATTTTGCTCTTGACTCTATACGATAATAAAATTGGAACCCTGAGCTTTTGATCTCGCCTTCAAAATAAATATTAAAGCTCTCCCTAAGAGAGAAGTTTGCAACCAGTGCAGCAATCCCCATGATAATGACAAGCGTAGTCAGGCCCGAAAGGAGTTCTGCGCTTCATTATGCTCCCAAGAGATATTTTGATAGCTTGCCTTACATTTAGCATAAAACCCTCTAATTCTCCACCCTTGTCTGCTGTAACTCTGTTTAAGATTTGATATAAGTACCGAATTTCAAGTTATCAGCCTGCAGACAGTGTAATACCATGTACGTTGCATACGGTTTCTAAGACCCCTGTAAATATTAATCCTCAAATATATAATAAATGGCTGTTAAAAGAACAGTATATATTCGCACATTTCTTATATATGCTAGTGATATACATTAAAAAAACGAAGCATATGTACAAAGTGTCACAAGCTTAAAATGAGAAATATTGCTCTGGATTTTTTAAATTATTTTAAAATACTTTAAGTCTCATGGAATTTCTGAATATTACGGTTTATACCTTTGTAGACTCTGTCTCATACCCTATTCAAACCCGATTGCATACCACTTAAAACGTATTTACTGTAAGCACATGGAGGGGAAAGATTTTGCAAAAAAATATTAATGAAGACCCCGGACTTTTTTCAAGCGTTCAGCAGAGCTCCCATATCTCTGCCGTATATGAAGATATCGAAGAATTGACCGAATTACTTGTTGCTTATTTTAAGCAAGGGATTGAAAGAGGAGAATATTGCTTATGGGTTTCCCCGGATGATGTGGCAACTGAAAGAGCAAAGGATGAACTTAAAAAGACAGTGGACATCGAGCACTATCTCGTTTCTTCTCAATTAGATATCCTGAAGTCTGCTGAATCACTTCCGGAAAACACTATCCTCCTCGCATCAGCAGTAAAAGAACTTTTAGAAACAGGACGTAAAAAAGCCATTTCAGGAGGTTTTTCTGGATTTAGAACGAATTTCGATCTTAAAAATGCTGGAACTTCTCTTAAGTCCGATCTTGAAACGTGCAGAAAGACTGTTGAAATAGGTATGTCGGGTAGCAACAAAAGTCTCACATTTCTCTGTACTCTTCCTCTTAAAGAACTTTCGGGCAGCATACTGCTTGAACTAATGGAGGAAAAGGGGGAGGAAAAGGGCATTTTTATCAAAGGAAAATGGAAGTGTTTAGGACAGCCAGAAGAGCAACAAAAACTGGAAAAAGTTCTCCTCGTAGCTAAAAACGACGCTGAAGCCACAAACCGAGCTAAGAATGGGTTCATTATGAACATGAGCCATGAACTTCGGACTCCCCTCAACTCTGTGATAGGTTTTTCCGATTTGCTGTTGGAAGGGGCTTTCGGATCTCTGAACACAAGACAATCAAAATATGTCAATAATATTCTCATAAGCGGGAAAAACCTTCTGGAAATTATCAATAATCTTCTTGATATCTCAAGCCTCGAAGACGGTGAAGGGAATCTTAACTATGAAGAAATTGATATTGCCAGCCTTATAGGAGAGGTCAGAATGAGGCTCATCTCGCCTGCTTCAAATAAGAAAGTTAGCGTAGAAGTAAGAGTTGATACTTCCATTGAAAGTGTCCGGGCTGACAGAACAAAACTGAGGCAAATCCTGTACAATCTCATGAGCAACGCTATAAAATTCACTCCTAAGAAAGGAAAAATTATTGTAAGTGCCTGCAAAAAAGAAGGAATGCTTGAGATTAAAGTTTCGGACAGTGGAATAGGGTTGTCAAAAGGAGATCAAGAAAAAATCTTTATGCCCTTTATCCAGGTAGATTCTTCTACAGCCCGGGGGTACGGTGGAGCTGGACTTGGACTGTATATAGTCAAAAACTTTATAGACCTTCACGGAGGAAAAATCTGGGTAGACTCCGAGGTTGGAGAAGGTAGCACATTTACTTTCAATCTTCCGATAGACTAGAAAGAAGGCTTATTGTCCAAAAAGAAAGCGAAAAAAGAATATTTTAATTATTAAAAAAATAATTTGAAAAATTATTTGTTAAAGCTAGGGATTGGTGATTACTCTCCAGTTCCTAGCAGGATTTGATCGCAATGGCAGAGCGTAGCCTGAAACTGTCTGTTATACTTTCAGAAAGAACTGCCTAACTGTGCCATCCTCAACCATCTATGCAAATTTAGTTTTCTGAAAGATTTTACTCGATAGGAAATATTATATTCTCAAAGACGCTCACCTTTTACTTTGCTTATTCTTTCTGTAAAGAAAAACACCCGCAGCAACAACGACAATAAGTAATAAACCTGCAATAACCATATTTGAACTGCCTCCCTTAGTTTCCTCAACAGACTGAATAGACATATTACTTACTATATTTTCGTGTTTATTTATTCCGTTGCCGTAACTTGCTGAAAGTGTCAGGTTTATAGGCTCAGAGATTTCCCTTCTGGAATCCGAGGAATTATCTGCCACTGCATTAAATTCTATTGTAAAAAGCTCGTCAGGATTCATTGGCCCTATGAAATATTCCACAGGGTAAAATCTCACTCCTTGTGCTTCAGGTTTTATTCTTACAGAATTAAACTCGTTCGGATGGGTGTTCGCTACATCAAATTCAAGGGTAGATTCGCCATTTATCATTTGAAGTTCTTTTGAAGGTATCACTCTTATATTTGAAGAATCGACCTTGATAGGAATATTTTTTCTGCTGTTGTAATCGAAGGAATTACCTTCTATTGCAAGTTCAAGGTTGTGAGTTCCTTCTGCAGCATCCTCTGCAATCTTAACGTTAAAAGTCAGCGTGATACTATTTCCAGGTCCTAGAAGGCCCATCTCTTCATAAGGGGCGTCAAGGACAATTATTCCCTCGGATAAAGGCCTTAAAACAGCAGCCTGAATTCTGGCATTGGTATCAAAGTCACTTCCATCAATCGTGACAGTTGGAGTAGTTGCAGTGTTCGTAAGAGTTACAGTGATAGTGCCTCTGTCTCCGGGCATGAAAGCCTTGGGGTCCGAAACAATTTCCTTAAGCTCAACTGTACCTTTACTGTTAAATGTTTCAGTACCTATTCTGATGTCAAAGCTTTTCTCACTCCATGGGTTGTCTCTACCTGTTTTTGTTCTAATGTCAATAGAGCGTACTCCTTTCTGCGCATTTTTGTCTACAAAAAGGTGAAATTCCTTTGTAGCAGTCCTGCCAGGATTGAGGACTCCGACGTTCTGAACGGCGTTTGCCTGGGAATCAAGAGAGAAAGGATATTGAGGTACAATTTCTATGTCAATATTTTCTGCCTTGTCCCCCCCGATATTTTCCACCTGAACGGTCAGATTCAGATATTCTCCTATTTTTGCAGGATACGGGTTTGTTCCTATTATTGTGACTTTTAGGTTAGCCCCCCCGACAGATGCAGAAGCAGGAGCTGCAAAAAGAGAGGAGATAAAAAGAAACGATAATACAAAAAGAATAAATAGGCGTTTGATTTTTGTCATTATAATTCCACCCCGATTAGCTTAAAATTATTAAGTTTAAATATAAATTATTCTGAATTATTCTGAATTATCCCATCCTTTACGAGCACTATCCTGTCCGCATACCTTGCAATTTCCGGGTCATGAGTAATCATTACAATGGTTCTGCCATCTTCATTGAGTCTTGTGAACATATTCAGAATTTCACAGCCTGTCTTTGAGTCCAGATTTCCGGTGGGTTCATCCGCAAGCAGGATCGCAGGGTCATTGATCAGAGCTCTGGCAATAGCAACTCTCTGGGATTGTCCGCCTGAAAGCTCACCCGGCTTGTGATGCATTCGGTCCTCCAGCCCCACCAGTGTAAGAAGCTCTTTCGCCCTTGCATGGGCATCGATTCCGCTCCTTATATTCGCATAGGTAGGGAGCTCTACATTTTCAAGAGCAGTGAGCCGCGGAATCAGGTTGAATGTCTGGAAAATAAAACCGATCTCCAATCCTCGGAGCCTGGCAACTTCCTTGTCAGACAATTCATTGATATCAAGACCTTTAATTATAATCTTTCCTTCTGTAGGTCTATCAAGAAAACCTATGAGATTCATAAGGGTGCTCTTTCCTGAGCCAGAAGGCCCCATGATGGCAAGGAATTCCCCCTCCCGTACTTCCAGGTTTATATCATGAAGGATTGGAACTTCCATATCTGCAAGGATATAACTCTTTTTGACATTAATAACCTCAATAACGGGAGTTCCTGTAGTATGTTCTCCATCACTTTGCAGATGTCTGGAACGGCGCAACTCACATTTAAGGGGATTTTCATTTGAAGTAAAGTTGTTTTCTTTCGAATGCAGTTCCCCTATAAGTCTGGGATCTTCGGTTCCTGTATCCAATATTGAACCTCCTTGAGCAGAAACGTCTTCAATAGGTATTTTCGTTTCCATATCTACTCCTCTGTTTTTCAAATGTCAGGATCAATTTCTCCGCATTTGAGTTACCCATACAATATAGCCTCTTCTGACTTTTAGCTTAAGTATCAGGCAATAAATTTGTCAGTACGTTAAGCTGCCTAGAGACATGTATTGTTTTTCTCAATAGGAATTATCACTTTTTCCATTAGTCAGGTTGTCTATTTCACAGGTTTTGCCAATCCACTGACAAATGTAATTAATTTCTTTTTAACATGTTCATAAGCATTCATTTATATTCATTAAATATACTTAATAAGTTAATAATTAAGAAACTACTTAAAATTTCTTTTTATCCACTTAATGTCCAACTGGCCAATTATAAAGAATAGCAGACTGAAAATAAAAATCGGCTATTCTTGAAATAGAATAGCCCTATTCACGGGATAGATTCTTATTCATATCTTAGAGCATCCACCGGATTCATGCGTGCAGCCTTTCTTGCAGGATATAAGCCGGCAGTTATGCCCACAAGGACAGAAATTACAATACCGATTTCAATTAATTTTAAGGGAAATACTGGAGGAAGTTTGAGAACACTTTCAATGGCATAAGCTCCCATCCCTCCGATTGCAGTGCCTACGATCCCCCCAAAGAAACTGACCATTACAGATTCCAGTAAAAAGAGGGAGAGAATATTAGAGTTGCTGTAGCCTACGGATTTCATTATTCCGATTTCTCGGGTTCTTTCAGTTACGGTCACGAGCATAATATTCATTATCCCTATCGAGCCCACAAAAAGTGAAATTAAGGCAAGGACCAGCAGGAAAGAATTTAAAGCATCTCCTATTTTTCCAGTTTGTTCAAGAATGTCAGCTTGATTGAAGACATAATAGGGTTTTGAATCCTCATCCTCAATTTCTCTTTCCGGGACTCCGAAATTTCTGGCGAACCTTTTATCCACTTCGTCTGCAATGTCCCGAACTTTTTCAGGACTATCAGCCATCGCGAGGAAAGCTCCATAGTCTTTTTCCCCGGTCATCTCATTCAGAGTAGAAATGGGAATGAAAACTGTCAAGTCATAGTCGCTGTCTTCACTAACAACTGTTGGCTCGGAATTTTTCAGTATCCCTTTTACTTTAAAATTTTTTGTCACAACCGTACCGTTCGACTGCCGAAAAGCAATTTCCACACTACTTCTATGGGAAATATTCTTACTGAACTCATCGTTTGCAATATTATACCCAAGAACGGCAGATGAGCTATCTTTATCTGTTAGGAAAGTACCCCCTTCCATCTGCAGGCCCTGGATCTCCTGAAAATCTTTGTTGACCCCTGCAACATTCACGTTTTTAGTCTCTGAAAGATAAGTGAGATCTCCACTCATTGATTTTCTGGGAGATACGCCGGTAATTCCCGGAGTATTCTTCATAAGATTGTACTCGTTATCAAAGAAGAGATTTGGCTGCTCGCTGGCTGCAATAATAAAATTAGAGCCTACAGAAGAGATCTCATCAGTAAAAAACTGATTAAAACTGGCACCAAGAGATGCATTAACAACTACTGCAGCTATGCCAATTACTATTCCCAGTGTAGTGAGTGCAGACCTGAGCTTAGCGCTTCCTATACTTCCAGATGCTATACGGGCTGCCTGTGCGAATTTTATCATATTTTACCCCCAAATATGATGTCAGTTAATTTTTCCTTAACTATTGTTTTCTCCTTCTGTAAAACAAGAAGGCTGCAGGAATAGAAATTATAATAAGTCCACCTGCAAGTACGGCTTTTGAACTGGATTCAGGAGACTCGGAAGCATTTGTAAAATTAAGGTTCCCGACAGTATTTGCATGTCTGTTGATTCCATTGCTATAGTTTGCAGTAAGGCTCATGTTTATACCTTCCGAAGCTTCCCCATCGACACTAAATGAATTGTCTGCCATTGCGTCAAATTCTATTGTAAAAAGCTCGTCAGGATTCATTGGCCCTATGAAATATTCTGCAGGATAAAATTTCACTCCTTCTGCTTCAGGTTTTATGCTTACCGAGTTAAATCCATTTGGGTGGGTGTTCGCTACGTCGAACTCAAGGGTAGCTTGTCCATTTATCAGTTGAAGTTCTTTTGAAGGTATCACTCTTATGTTTGAAGAATCGACCTTGATAGGAATATTTTTTCTGCTGTTGTAATCGAAGGAATTACCTTCTATTGCAAGTTCAAGGTTGTGAGTTCCTTCTGCAGCATCCTCTGCAATCTTAATGTTAAAAGTCAGTTTGATGCTATCTCCAGGCCCCAGAAGGCCCATATCTTCATAAGGGGCATCAAGAACAATTATTCCCTCGGATAAAGGCCTTAAAACAGCAGCCTGAATTCTGGCATTGGTATCAAAGTCACTCCCATCAATCGTGACAGTTGGAGTAGTTGCAGTGTTCGTAAGAGTTACAGTGATAGTGCCTCTGTCTCCGGGCATGAAAGCCTTGGGGTCCGAAACAATTTCCTTAAGCTCAACTGTACCTTTACTGTTAAATGTTTCAGTACCTATTCTGATGTCAAAGCTTTTCTCACTCCATGGGTTGTCTCTACCTGTTTTTGTTCTAATGTCAATAGAGCGTACTCCTTTCTGCGCATTTTTGTCTACAAAAAGGTGAAATTCCTTTGTAGCAGTCCTGCCAGGATTGAGGACTCCGACGTTCTGAATGGCATTTGCCTCGGAATCAAGAGAGAAAGGATATTGAGGTACAATTTCTATGTCAACATTGTCGGCCTTATCTCCTCCGATGTTTTCCACCTGAATGGTCAGAGTAAGGTATTCTCCTATTTTTGCAGGATACGGGTTTGTTCCTATTATTGTAACTTTGAGGTTAGCTCCCCCTACAGATGCAGACGCAGGAGCTGCAAAAAGATAGGAGATCAAAAGCAGAGAAAAAAAAGTTGCAATAACATTCTTCTTAATCATTTCCATATACTTCCACCTTCAATTGTATTGAATTATTCCATCTTTTACCAGGATAACTCTGTAAGCATATTTCGCAATTTCAGGATCATGTGTAACGATTACTATCGTTCTTCCTTCCATATTCAAATCCATAAATATGCAAAGGATATCGGCTCCTGTCCTAGAATCAAGGTTTCCGGTCGGTTCATCCGCAAGCAGAATCGCAGGATCATTAATAAGTGTACGTGCACTTGAGACCCTCTGAGATTCGCCTCCCGAAAGCTCACCCGGTTTGTGATGCATGCGGTCGTACAGTCCCATAATTTCCAGAAGCTCTTTTGTACGCTTCCTTGAATCAATGATAATCCTCGAATTAGCAAAGGTAGGGAGCAAAACGTTCTCAAAGGCAGTCAGGCGCGAGACAAGATTAAAAGTCTGAAAAACAAAACCTATTTCAAGCCCCTTAACGCGGACAAGTTCCTCATCTGACATTTTGTTGAGATCCCTTTCCCTTACAAGAACCTGTCCTTCAGTAGGCCTGTAAAGCCAGCCTATAAGATTCATAAAAGTACTTTTTCCAGAGCCTGATGGGCCCATAGTAGCCAGAAATTCTCTTCTTCCAATTTTAGGATCGATACCTGAGAGAACCGGAATTTCCAGACTCCCAGGTACATAGCTTTTCCTGACATTGGAAACTTCGACAATAGGAAGTCCGTCCTCAGGCAAACTATTTTTGTTAATATTCACATCCCCCTTTCCCAAAGTTACTGAAATGTGATAGAAAGAATTACATTGATAATCTCAATGCTTTTACTTATTATGTAAGGAAGTCCATTTTAACTTATGCCTTATCAAATTTAGTCAAAAGATCCGATTTGAAGGCATAAAGCTATTGATTTATAGCTTTGAGAACATGCATTCGAAAGTGAACTTTCAAAATGCGCACTACTTACACCGTTTTTGACTCTTAAATGTATATATTCAGTCCCAAATACCATTCTTTGCCAAAAATTACCGGAAATGAAATCAGTCAAAATATAGACAGTGAGAACAGACAGCTGTAATTAATTCATGAAAGAAGAGGCCTTTTCCAAAAAATTTATGAGTCCATCCAGAAGTCTGCTTCCAGAAATTTAGGTTGTATTCTATATCCATAGTTTATGTAAAGATAATGGCAGACTTAAAGTGGCCTGAAGAATCATTTTCAAAAATTTTTTCACTAAGCCCTGGAACACATTTTAATATTTATCGCAAAGTAAGACTGAATTCTAAACTTCTAAACATTTAAAAAGTTAAAAATATATATATCTGTTAACGGAAATTCCGCTCGAAATATTTAGGAACTATTATTCGTAAGGAGAAGTAGTTCTATTGAGTTTATATAATTTTGTATATATAGGTATATACAGTCACTGTTAGCTAAAAGTTCAAACGGTGAATCTCAAAATGAGACTGAATTCACATAGTAATATTAGTAAGTAGCTGACAGGGCCTGCGAAATATGGAGGCTTGATAATAGAGAATTATATAAAAAGTAAACAGTCTGTGCAGATAACTATGCTGTTTCAGATATCTAACATTAAGCAAGCATCGGTGTAGAAAATTATGAAATACGGAGGGAATAAATATGCCATTCAGTATACCTAGCATTACCATTGCCTTTGGCCTTGACCAGCTCTTTACATTTGCAAATAACTTCGGCTTCTTATTGAATATATGTTAAATGATTTATCGATGTTGAAACTTATAAAATATGGAGGGAATAAATATGCTATTCAGCCTACCCAGCATTATCATTGGCTTTGGCCTTGACCAGCTCTTTACATTTGCAAATAACTTCGGCTTCTTACTGAATATAGGTTAAATGATTTTCTAAAGCAGAAGTGAAAGAGGTTTCTGCAGGGAATTATACTTCCAAATTGCAGAAGACCTGGGTATAACGGGGGATAAACAAACTCAGGAAACGATTGGAGGGAATAATATGACTTTCGCAATGTTATGGTCAAAGGTCTGCGGCACCTATACATCTGAAATCTTCAAACTCTATTACGAAGAGAGCTGCTGCTAATTAAACTGTAATTAAAAGGTTTCTGCAGGGAATTATACTTCCAAATTGCAGGAGACCTGGGTATAACGGGGGATAAACAAACTCAGGAAACGATTGGAGGGAATAATATGACTTTCGCAATGTTATGGTCAAAGGTCTGCGGCACCTATACATCTGAAATCTTCAAACTCTATTACGAAGAGAGCTGCTGCTAATTAGACTGTAATTAAAAGGTTTCTGCAGGAAATTCTACTTCCAAATTGCAGAAGACCTGGGTATAACGGGGGATAAACAAACTCAGGAAACGATTGGAGGAAATAATATGACCTTCGCAATGTTCTGGTCAAGCGTCTGCTGTACCTATACATCTGAAGTCTTCAAACTCTTCTACTGCGATTAAGCAGGAATGCTAATTAAGAGATAACAATCAGGCGGAATAAACAAACTCAGGAAACTATTGGAGGAAATAATATGACCTTTGCAATGTTGTGGTCAAGCGTCTGCCGTACCTATACGGCTGAAAGCTTCAAACTCTACTACTGCGATTAAGCAGGAATGCTAATTAAGAGATAACAATCAGGCGGAATAAACAAACTCAGGAAACGATTGGAGGAAATAATATGACCTTTTCAATGTTGTGGTCAAGCGTCTGCCGTACCTATACGGCTGAATGCTTCAAACTCTACTACTGCGATTAAGCAGTAATCTGATAAAAGAGCTAAAAATAATATGTATGAAGTTGCCTGCTTTTCAGGCGACTTCATCTTTATAAAGGAAATATATGACTGCCACTTTTTTACTTGCTTTTTATTTTCCTAATATTTGCTCTTTTAAAAGTTCCTAAGATTTCACATATACTTTTTGAAATATAAAGAGAGAAACGGCGTAAAATTTAAAATTGATTTAAAAAGCCCAAAATCGGGATAGTATAATATTTTTTAAACATTATAGGTTCCTAAAAGGGACTTACATCAAAGAAATTAGAGATTCTAATTAAATAAATGAGATGTTTAGACGTTCTGTATATCTAGTTCAATAAACGGCTCTATCTTGAAATATTTAAAGACTATTATTTGTAAGGAGTTCTCGTTCTTTACATTATATATAAATTCAGATGACTTTTTAATATTGATACTCTAAAAGGAATTAAAATTGGAACACATAGCTTAAAATAAATTAAATATACTTTATTTAGACAATATATAACTATAAATTGTCCAGATATTTGATCTAAGGTTCTTAAAATCCTTAAACTTCTTGCTGGAAATTTTTAAGATTGTTTGGGCTTAACTATAGTTCCAAAAGTAAGTTTCTGGGAGTATAATCTATCAAAAGGATATATTGAAGGGGGTTTGGCGAAAGCACACACTATCCTAAATAATCCAAAAATTGAGTTTAGTTAGCCAGAAGGTAAGTAAATTTGAATGAGAAATAACAAAATTCCAAGAATGGAGGGAATTATAATGTTTTTCTATCTCAGTTACACAAAAATCACCCTATCTATACAGATCATAAAGCTTAAGATAATACAAATCAGCGGCCAGGGCTTTGGTGGGTCTGGAAGATTCCTCAGGTGAAGTACATATACATGTTTGATAGAGTTGGTCACCATTTTGAGTGACCTGCTACCACAGGCTCAAACTGTTTGCTCAGGCAGCAGCATGGCCTGTATCACATATTTTTAGCGAATTGTATTCGAATTATTTGTAGACAAGCTACTCACAGAAATTAAGAACAGGCATAAATCTTCAGACAGAATATAGATCCTTTGTATATGCCAGTTCTTCTTATGTACTTGATAATTTAATAAGGAGATTTATTTCGGCGGAATAATTAAAATTTTTTGGAAACTCTTGACAAAACAGTAAAGGAATTATAGAATGGAGAAAAGGGTTCAAATTATTGAGATGAAAATGGTTTAAACTTTTAAGATGAGAAGAGTTTAAATTTTTAAAATGAGAAGGATTCCTACCTTCCGACTTTGTGTCAGAATTTCATCTTCACTGTTTAACAAGTATTATTGAGAATCCTTAAATTGTTTCGCTTACACGGAACAAAATGTCTCTATTCGTCAATCAGGCAACAGGATAATACGAGCTTTTATGCAAATTGTTATTCTCACTGAACAGGGAAACTCTATAGAAGCTGCCTGAAAACTTCAAGATGAGCTCATCTCAAAACTTGATTTAATCTCATTATACTACTAACAGTACAACTCCCAGATATGATATTTCTTTGATTTTATATCTTAGAAATACTTCTGCATGACTTTACCCAGCTAAATAACTTTTATACTACATTCTTCTTAAATTCATCCATATCTTCCTTTATTGGTCTTCCTCTTTTCTTTAAGTCATAATCCTTCTTTTAAAATTCATCGGACATTTCTGATAGATATCATGTTCCCACCAGGTAGAAATGAGCTACCTCTATGGACCTGCTGGTCTAGAGACAATACTAGAGAGAAATGCCTTCCCATGTACAATCTTTTGCAAGATAATTTTCATTTGTTAACTTCTTGTCTGAGCGATTCTTCCAGTATTCGATTCACGTGAAGAAAGATATGTTCCAGGATTCCCATAGAAAAATCATCGTTCACGAAATGAGATTATTTTGACTCTGGAGAAATTCTGAATTTTATAACTCTCTTACAATTTTTAACTGCTGCTTCGAATGTAAATATTCGCATTTCATTTACTCTCTACCCTGTAATCCTTGCAATAAATAGACAATCTAGACTCCGCTGTATCCTGGCTTCCTTTCTTCAGGGGTGCAGGTGCTTTCAGGGGTTTATCTTTTCGTTTGATACTTTTCGTTTGAGATGAGTAAAAGGATTTTGGTGTTCCATTATAAATTACAGCTTTAAACTTCGGAGTTTAAATAACCTGAAATTCAAATTTAGAGAGGATTTCTACAAAGACACAATATTAATTATATAGTTTTAATTGTATTGTTTAAGAGTAAGCTCCAATAAAAAACCGAAATTATTTAAAGTTAAAAAAGTCAATCATATGCATTTGAGGTGTTTTTCTAAAATTTTATCATCGGGATTTATGAAACCACATAAGGCCACTGATAATAAAAATTGCCTTTTTTACAGGCAATTTCATAATTTTCAGATATAAAAACAGAGAGGAAATAAGTAAAATTTTTAACTATTCAGCCTGGGACAAACAACCTCAATAGCCATTTTTCATAAGGTTCAATGTACATATTTTCTGAATTCGTTTCCCTTAATTGCTGGCTCTTGACTGCTTTTTTTATTTTTTCGTCAGTTAATAATCAGACGTATTCATCACGTCTAATCGAGATCAGACAACTGATTTTTAATAGGCTGAATAGTTATGAACATAGAAAGATTTACTTATATATTCACCTTATTAAACCTCCACATAGCAGCAGATAGCATTGCAAGGGCAAAGAAAATGAGGCCCAGGAAAGAGATACCTATATCAGCTGTAGTATAAATATAGTGATTTCCCATCGCAGAGAAATTCTGCCCTAAAGCAAAATAACGAATTCCATTTGCCAGAAGGGTCAGCGGGTTAAACATCGAGAGAAACTTGAGGACAGCAGGAAAGGCATCAATAGGATAAAGGGCATTACTTACGAAGAGAAGGGGCATGCTAAACAGGCTGAAAATAGACTGCATTCCTTCCGGATTTTCAATGGTGATTGCAATAGAGCCTGACAGGAAAAGGAAGCCTAAAGAAAAAATTGCCACCAGTAACATGATGCCTGTGACTGCGATAAAGGTTTCATTAAGGGTGTATCCCTTAAAGAAGTCCATTCCTATAAATTTGCCGAATCCTATTATTATGAATGTTTGAATAAAAGCTTTAGTCACACCGGCAAGTCCGATACCGAGAATTATATGAGATCTCGGAACAGGACTTGCGAGAGTCTCCTTCAAAAGGCTGAATTTTTTGTCAAACATAAGGGTAGTGCCCCCAAATAGGCTGGTGAACAGCACATCCATCGCAATTATTCCTGCACCCATATAGGAAAGGTAATCTACTATAGGAACACCGGATATGTTTGGAATAAGTGAAGTCAGTTGGTCAAAGCTATCTGACATCGCAAGCCCAAAGAACGCCAGCCACATCACAGGCTGAATCAGTGAACTGATTAGTAATGATTTGAATCTGAAGAATTTAAGCATCTCTCTCCAGTATATGGCACGAAACTCGAAGTTCATTCAGAAACACCCTCCGTTTCTATTCCTTCATATTTCTCCTTTGTATCTCCTTCCCTTAACCCATGTCCTGTGTAATGAACAAAAACATCATCCATAGAAGGCTTTTTAATATTTACAGTTGTGATATCTATCCCTTCCTCCCGTATTTTCTCCATAATTTGAGGAAGTACATGCGTAACATTTTCCCCTATCATGACTCTCAGGGACTTTGTATCTTCTGTTACGGTTTTTACAGAGTTGAGTGACCTTAAAATCTCTGCAGCAATCTTATTGTTACTGGTTTCCAGATAAATAAGATCTTTACCAAGTTTATCCTTTAATTCCTCCGCACTTCCGGTTACGATTATTTTTCCATGGTCGATTATGCTTATTCTGTCGCTCAACTGATCTGCTTCTTCCATATAGTGTGTTGTCAGGAATATCGTAGTGCCTTCTCTCTTAATTTCTCTAAGATATTCCCACATTCTCATTCTCGTCTGGATATCAAAACCTACAGTTGGCTCATCAAGGAAGAGGACTGCGGGTTTTGTCATCAGTCCTCTGGCAAGCTCAAGCCTTCTTTTCATGCCACCGCTCAGTTCTTTTCCCAGGGTATTCCTCTTGCCTTCCAGCTCGGTCAATTTTAAGAGTTCTTCGATACGTTCTTTCCTTTCTTTTTTAGGCATCGAATAGATTTTTCCATGATATTCAAGGTTCTCAGATACGGTCATTTCATGATCAAGGCAAAGCATCTGAAAAACGATGCCTATTGATCTTCTTACGGATTTTGATTCCTTGGCGACATCATACCCGTTAACTCTAGCTTCGCCTTTCTGGATTTTCCGGAGTGTCGTGAGAATATTAATCACGGTACTCTTGCCCGCTCCATTTGGGCCAAGAAATGAGAAAATCTCCCCTTGTTTCACAGTAAAACTGATATCGTCAACAGCTTTTACAGATCCATATGCATACTCAAGATTATTTACTTCTATGACGTTTCCGGTCATTCGTAAATCAACCCCTTCCCTCTATCATATCGGCTCACTTTATCACTCATATTAGACCCCCAATCTTGAGTGAGTGTGGATTTAATAAGTAATTTATTGCAACTATTAAGTTTGAATAAATATCTTGATAGTTTACACAAGTAGTTATGCACCGTAAGGTTTATACAAATAGGAAATAATGCTTCTAAACTAACCTCTCAGAGGCCCTTTGTTTTCCGTTTTAGATACTTTTGAAATGTCCAATATATTGCTTATTTCTGTCATGTCTTTTGAAATACATCTTCAATAACTTCGCCCTTTTGCTTTTTATTAAAAAATTACCTTCTGTATTATATTCTAATTAGAAAGTATAATAAATATTAAAATGATAACTTTATATTAAAGGAGAAGTCTCAAAATGAACATCCTTTTTTATTAGAAATCCAATTCTTATCATATATAACTGAAGATTCAAGTTTATTGTTGTATTCTGTTAATAAATTTATACAATATAAAGGACAATCGTCAACCTAAATAATTACTGTTATCCTATTCATGCATATTTCTTATTTTCAAATTACATTTCGCTTCAATCCTTTTTGATTTCAATAGTTTGTAATCTGCGACCCATATACTGGAAAGATATCTGAAAACGGAATTTAAATAAAAGTATTCCAAAGTTCTAAAGAACTTTGAATGATTCTCTTCTCAGGCAAAGATCACATGAATCCAAATCAGAAGAATTCAAAGCAGAGTGCTTGATCTTAGAAATCCCTCACAAATAACCTTATTTCAAAAGAATTCGACTAAACCTGAAACTATAATAAACGCAGTCTACAACTCACAAAATATTCAAGTATGCGGGTAAGATACGTATAAATACGTTAACAGGTGATGTTATTTGGGGGAATATGATGGCGGATACTTTGAGACTATCACCGGTTATCAGTGTATATCCTGACGATGAATACGAAAACCTGCAAATTGAGGTAATTCTTCCAGGAGTAGAAAAAAAAGATATTACTTTTAAGATCACCGAAAATGGCTTTTATGTAAAAGCTACCAAAGAAGGAGTTGAATATGCAGACAGTTACTCAGTCTGCTGCCCGGTAAGCCCGGAAAAAGCAGTCGCTAATTACTCAAATGGAGTGCTTAAAGTAACAGTGCCTTACCAGCAGCCTTTTGAAAAAGCTGTGGACGTGAAAATTGATTAAAGGAATAGATTGCACGGCAAACTTCTCTAAGGGGGAAAGTTTTATGGAAAGTGCTGTACCCAGAATACTGAAAACTCCGATACTAGCGATGTATCACGATGATAAACATGAAAACCTTACCCTAGAAGTTGAACTTCCTGACGTAGAAAATGAGAATATAACACTAGTGATGCATGAAAACAGCTTCTATCTGAAAGCATGCAGTAAAAATGTAGAATATCTGGGCTCCTTTTTTCTGGACGGGCCCGTGGATCCCCAAAAGGCTATTGCAGTTAATGATAAAGGAATGCTTACTATTAAAGTGCCTTACAAAGAATGTTTTATATGTGCAAGGAATATTCCGATTGACTAACTTAAAGAAAGACTTATCGGAAAAAAATCCTGAAGAACTTAGTTTTATATTCTATTAATTTATATTTTATTTAATTGATGGCGACCATTTCTGCGATATTTGTTTACACAGAGGAAATCTTATGAAAATAATAAAATGCGGCGATCTAGGGTTCAAGTGTAATTTTATGGCTGCTGGCAACGAGCTGGAAGAAGTTGAAAATGCCATGTTTGATCATATAGAAAAAGATCATAGGGAAGAGCTTCAGAATATGTCCGAAGATGATATTCATCATCTGAAGCATCGGGTATCAACCCTTCTGGGAAGAAGCTGCGGCTGCGGAGCCCTTTAATAATATTTAATACGAATAATACAACCCTAAAAAACGAAAATTTACCCTGGTACTTTCAGGGTAAACTTCCTTTTACGTCTTTTTTCTTAAGTGAGGATATCCTCTGAAGAATGATGAGTTCAGAGATAGCTGAGATAGAAAGCTAGTTTTGAGTAGCTGTAAATTCAATAATTATTTCAGAACCCTTCGTCAAGAGTTCAGAATCCAGATATAGTAGTTAAGCAGCATAGCGAAGCTGACCCATATGATGTAAGGTAACAGCAGATCAGAAGCTATTTTCAAAATCTTCCTAAACTTCAATATTGTCAGAAAGACTACAACCCAGAGCAAAATAATCTCAACAAAAGCGTAGTAAGGAGATTTTTGCCCAAAAAAGAAAGGATCGCAAAGCATTAAGGCCTAACTGAATGCCGAGATAACCAGTTCTCCTTTGATTTTCGGTTGTTCCAGCCCTTTTTGGCAAAAAAGGTAAAGGAAAATCCCATCAGCGTATAAAGCGTAATCCAGACCTGAAGAAAGACCTATGATGGGGGTTGAAAGCCGGTTTTTCAAGCAAAAGATACCGTTACCAAGAGATGAAGCCGTAAATGCTGAACCAATTCACCTGCGAGCTGGCAGAGCAACACACAGGCCAAAAGCTTGAGGAGATTTGCTCTGCGAAACATATAATATCTAAAAATTATATATTTCAATCATTATTACACTCAAATTAAAAAAGCTTTAGTCTTCTGATCCTGTTTTTTACACCTTTTTTGCAAATGCGCTCGATCAAAGGGCTAAAATTTAAATCGCATTAAGGAACCTATTCTTAAGAAATGAGCTTTATATACATGAGATTAGAGATATATTCAATGAAGTGGGGATGAAATATACAGATATTTTTAAAGGTAATGCAACTATTGGGACTTCAATAATATCTTGTATAAGAATTGCACGGGAAACATATATATATTGCTAAGGCGGTAATAGGCTACCGAATGCCTAGCGAGGGTGAACTCAAATGGTACAGATGAAAAAGTGTACAACCAAAGAAGATGTAATAGAGGCTGTAAATGAGAGAGACGTGAAGTTTATCCGGACCCAGTTTACGGATACACTCGGAATCATCAAAAGCTGGGCAATTCCTGTGGAACAACTGGAAGAAGCTTTCGAAAGCGGTGTAATGTTTGACGGATCTTCGATCCAGGGCTTTACAGGAATTGAAGAGTCTGACATGAAACTCGTGCTTGACCCGTCTACTTTCAGAATTCTTCCCTGGAGACCTGCAACGGGCGCAGTAGCCAGAATTCTCGGAGATGTGTATCTTCCCGATGGAGAGCCATTCCAGGGAGACCCCAGATATGTTCTTAAGAGTGCAATCAAAGAAGCCGAAAAAATGGGGTTCTCGATGAATGTAGGACCGGAACTGGAATTTTTTATCTTCAAACTTGACGCAAACGGAAATCCTACTACAGAACTTACTGACCACGGTGGATACTTCGATTTTGCACCCCTTGACAGAGCCCAGGACGTTCGCAGGGACATTGACTATGCCCTTGAACATATGGGGTTCCAGATCGAGGCTTCTCATCACGAAGTTGCGCCCTCCCAGCATGAAATCGATTTCAGGTTCGGTGATGTACTTAGCACGGCAGACAATGTTATAACCTTCAAATATGTTGTCAAGTCCATTGCTTACCACAAAGGATACTATGCCTCATTTATGCCAAAGCCCCTCTTCGGCGTAAACGGCTCGGGAATGCACAGTAACCAATCTCTCTTTAAGGGCGGGGAGAATGCGTTCTATGACCCGAACACTCCATCACAGCTTTCACAGGATGCAATGTACTATATTGGCGGGCTATTAAAACATATCAGAGAATTTGCAGCTGTTACAAACCCAGTTGTTAACTCCTATAAGAGAATCGTGCCCGGATATGAAGCTCCAGTTTATATCACATGGTCCGCAAAGAACAGAAGTTCTTTGATCAGGATTCCTGCCACCCGTGGCAATGGAACAAGGGTTGAACTTAGGTGCCCGGATCCGGCCTGTAACCCCTATCTGGCCTTCGCTCTCATGTTAAGATCTGGACTTGATGGGATTAAAAATAAGATCGAACCAGGAGAGCCTACAAACGTGAACATTTTCCATCTTACTGAAAAAGAGCGCGAGGAAAGAGGCATTCGCTCCTTACCTGCAGACCTCAAAGAAGCAACTAATGAGATGAGAGGCAGCACATTCGTAAAGGAAGTGCTTGGGGACCATGTTTTCAATCAATATCTCTATGCCAAAGACATGGAATGGAATGAATACAAAGCAATGGTTCATCCCTGGGAACTTTCGACCTATCTCCATATGCTGTAAGCATAAGGAAATTTCCTGAAACAGGATACGCTGGAAAATCTGTTGCGGTAGATTTTAACAGGAAGTTTATTTCAGGATGCGTATATTATCAGGCAGGTGTGGCATAACCTTCAAAAAAGCACGAAACTAATAGGAATATCCTTACAGGCAATATTTCTATTAAATTTTTTTATTTTCTTCTGGAAAAGTAAAGCCTGAAATGAATATTAATATAAAAATGCTTTCCTATAAGATCTGCAGTTTTAATATTGTTACTTTTTTATCTAAGAAGCAGCTGGAATGTATTCTACAGGAAAATGACACTGCCGCTCTGAAGATGACAGCAGGATATAGTATTGAAAACTCCAGCTTGGGAAAAATTCCAGATAAAAAAGAAACATTGGAGGGTTAAAACGTCGTGCTTTGCAACATTACTTCAAGGACTTTTAATCCAAAAAAAGAAACATATATATATTGTCAAATAGGTACTAAATTACTTACTTCCCTTAGTGGTGACCCTCTCAATCTATACAGAAGAAATGAAACCATATGTGGAAGCGTGGCTACTTACTCACATTATTTAGATAATTTAAATGAGACAAATTTAGTTAAATATCCTTTAAATTATAAAGATTCATAAAAAATTACCCCCGAAACCCAGTTTCTCAGCTGGCAAGTTTTTTGAACTATTTCTCAAAAATGAGCCGCAGAAATTACCCGAAAATTATTAACGAACATACTTTGCATTAGGTTCATTTCTATTTATTCTCGAGTGATCAAAATGTGTGGAATAATAGGCTTTATAGACCGAACTAAGTCCAGAATGGACGGGTCGAGCATAAAAGCCGCCCTCAGTCTCATGAACGAAAGAGGCAGTGGAGACGGGGCAGGTTATGCTGCATATGGGATATATCCTGACTATGCAGATTATTATGCTCTTCATGTTTTCTTTGACAACATGGCAGAATCAAAAACGAAGGTTGATGAACTCCTCCAGCAGTGGGGAAAGATCGTTCATCAAGAAGAGATCCCGACTACTCCACAGCCTGGTATAAAAAAGGTACACACTCCCTGGAGATACTTCTTCAAGCCCTCAGAGGATCTGATGGCAGGAAGAATGGCTTCTGAAAATGATGTTGTTACTTATATAGTCATGGAAGTAAACGCCAATGTAAAAGGAGCTACTATCTTTTCCTCCGGAAAGAACATGGGCGTTTTCAAAGCTTCCGGCTGGCCTGAAGATGTGGCAAACTTCTACATGATTGAAAATTACAAGGGATACATCTGGCTCGCTCACAACCGCTATCCCACAAATTCTCCGGGATGGTGGGGAGGAGCTCATCCTTTCAACCTGCTTAACTGGTCAGTAGTACATAACGGAGAAATTACCTCATACGGCACAAACCAGCGCTATGTCGAAGGGTACGGATACAAATGCACCGCACTTACCGATACTGAAGTTGTAGCCTATCTATTTGACCTGTTAGGAAGGCAGCATGAACTTTCGCATGAAATGGTTGTCCGAGCTCTTGCTCCGCCTTTCTGGGATGACATCGACCGGATGCCTGCAAAAGAAGCAAACCTGAACAAGGCAATCCGCCTTACCTATGGGTCTGCCCTCATGAACGGGCCCTTTGCAATTGTAGTCGGAACGGATGATGGCATTGTCGGCTTTACTGACAGGATTAAACTGCGCCCCCTCGTAGTTGGTGAGAATGGGAACCGTCTCTATATCTCCAGCGAAGAAGCTGCAATAAGGACCCTTGACCCCGAAGTTCAGAATATATACACTCCCAGGGCAGGAGAACCAATTATAGGGAGGTTTATCGAATGACGCTCGGAAGTGTACCCCCAAAATTTAAGGTCAGCATTGACCGCGACCAGTGTATGGACTGTGGACGCTGTATTGAAAACTGTTCCTACGGCGTATACCGGAGAGAAGGCGATAAAATCCTAATAGAATCCAGGAAATGCACAGCCTGCCTCCGTTGTGTCGCCATGTGCCCAAGGGACGCGATCACACTTACCGAGAAACCTGTGGACTACCGTTCCCACCCCGTCTGGACCAGAGAAGTCAGAGAAGATATCATCAACCAGGCTCGTAGTGGAAAAATAATCCTTTCAGGAATGGGAAATGCCAGGGATTTGCCGATTATCTATGACCGCCTTCTTCTTGACGCGTGCCAGGTTACAAATCCGAGTATTGACCCCCTGAGAGAACCTATGGAACTGAGGACCTACATAGGGAAAAAACCGTCCAGACTTAGATTCAGGAAGACTGAAAGTGGAGACGTAGAACTGGAAACAAAGTTGGCTCCCAACCTCAAGCTTGATACTCCTATTATGATAGGGCACATGAGCTTCGGAGCTATCAGCCTGAATTCCCAGCTCAGCATGGCAAAAGCTGCAGCTGAAAGAGGAACTTACATGGGGACCGGAGAAGGTGGTTTGCACAAAGCGCTCTACCCTTACCAGGATCACATGATTGTTCAGGTCGCCTCAGGCCGCTTCGGTGTTAACATTGACTATCTGGAGAGAGGTGCAGCCATTGAAATTAAAATCGGCCAGGGCGCAAAACCAGGTATAGGAGGACATCTGCCTGGAGAAAAAGTAAACGAGGAGGTCTCAAGGACCCGTATGATTCCTCTCGGTAGCGATGCGATAAGCCCGGCCCCTCACCATGACATATATAGCATTGAAGACCTTGTCCAGCTTATCAGGAGTCTGAAAGAAGCAACCGAATGGAGAAAACCAGTATTCGTGAAGATTGCAGCCGTGCACAATGTTTCCTCCATTGCCGCAGGCATTGCCCGCTCCTCCGCAGACGCAGTGGTCATAGATGGGTTCCGTGGTGGGACCGGAGCAGCCCCGAAGGTCTTCAGGGATCATGTGGGAATCCCCATCGAAGCCGCAATCTCAAGCGTTGATCAGAAACTCAGGGACCAGGGTGTCAGGAACGAGATCTCTATCATCGCAAGTGGTGGAATAAGGAGTAGTGCCGACCTTGCAAAGTCCATTGCGCTAGGAGCGGATGCAGTCTACATAGGAACTGCAGCTCTAGTCTCTCTGGGCTGCAGGGTCTGCGGTAACTGTTACCGAAACCTTTGCCCCTGGGGCATTGCTACCCAGCGCCCTGACCTTGTGAGCAGGCTTGACCCCGAACAAGGAGCAGTTCAGGTTTCAAACCTTATTAAGGGCTGGACTCTTGAACTGAGTGAGCTCATGGGTGCTGCAGGGATTAACAGTATAGAAAGCCTGCGCGGCAACAGGGATCGCTTGCGTGGATATATGCTGGATGAAGGGATGCTTGAAATCCTGGACGTATTGCCAGCGGGGGCCTGATGGAGATGAAGACGGTAAAAATTGACGCCAGAGATATGCACTACACCCCACTAAACCAGAAAATAAGGGCTGCAGTTGCGGACGGGGCAGAGGAAATAATCCTCGATAACGTGCTCGGACAGCGCTTTATAGGGGATGGGTTGAGAGGCAATGCCCGCATCATAATCAATGGAGTTCCCGGAGGGGATCTGGGAATGTTCATGAGCGGGCCGACCTGTATTGTACATGGGAATGCCGAACACGCTCCTGGAAATACAATGGACAGCGGTATGCTTGTTATTCATGGAAGTGCAGGAGATGCAGTTGCCCACAGTATGCGGGGAGGAACAGTCTTTGTAAAGAATAACATTGGCTACCGGGGCGGCATCCACATGAAACAGTATGAAGTGGAAGCTAGGCCAATACTTGTTGTGGGAGGCACTGCCCATTCCTTCCTTGGTGAGTATATGGCAGGTGGCCTTGTGCTTGTGCTGGGTATAGGCAAGGAAAAAGCCATGACAGACAGGGGCATAGGAAGTGGGATCCATGGTGGAGAAATCATCGTCCGCGGAGAAGTCGATGATTATCTCCTTGGAGTCGGAGCCAAGAAATTCAAGTTTACTGAGAGTGACCTCGAACGCATAGCTCCGATTATAAAGAACTTCTGCGAGCAGTTCGGGTATGACCCTGCAGAATTTCTGGACACTAACTACACGAGGATCGGACCTGCAAGTAGCCGACCTTTCGCAAGCAAGTACGTCTGGGAGTGATCAGACATGGCAGAACAGAAACCAATAAGTAAAAATTACCTTGACCTCAAATCACAAGTCTGGGACGAAGGCCTTTGCTCAGGCTGCGGGGCCTGCATTGCAGTCTGCCCTGCTGATGCTCTGTACTTCGAAACAGGTGGCGATTCCACACACCCAAAGAGCAATAACTACTGTAAAGACGCTGTTGACGGTGTGCCCTGCGGAGCCTGTTACGAGGTTTGTCCGAGACTCGACGAACAGCCCTCAAGCCTGCTCGGAGAGTACCTGGAAATCACTACCGGAAAAGCCGAATTTGATATCCCGAGAAAACAGAGCGGAGGGGCCGTCACGGCAATTCTTGCAAACGCTCTGGATACAGGCCTTGTAGATGCTGTTGTTACGGTTACGGAAGATCCCTGGACCCTCAAGCCGCACTCCATGGTAATAACCAGAAGTGAGGCCCTTATTGCTCATGCCGGAAGCCGTTACAACTGGTGGGTTCCTCTTGTATCTTCCCTCAAAGAAGCGGTTGTAAACCGGAAGTACAGGAACATTGCAGTTGTCGGAGTCCCCTGTGTAGTCCAGGCAGTCCGCAAAATGCTTGAGACTGACCACCAGCTTGTCCGCCCATACAAAAATTCAATCCGCTTCGTCGTTGGGCTCTTCTGTACTGAAAACTTCGACTACGAAAAACTTATCGCAGGCAAACTGAAAAGTGAGTACGCACTTGAACCGATGAAAGTTTGCCGTATTGATGTTAAGGGTAAACTGGAAATCACCCTCAATGATGGGGTACAGTACATAATTCCCCTTACCGAACTAGAAGACACCGTCCGCTCAGGCTGTGGCGTATGCACGGACTTTACCGCCCTGAAGGCTGACATCTCAGCCGGCTCGGTCGGAAGCCCGGATGGCTACACCACCCTTGTCGTCCGCACTGTAGTAGGGCAGCACCTCCTTGACAGTGCAGTTGCCAATAAGAAACTAAGCGTCGGCGGCGAGGTTAACCTTGAGATAATCGAAAAGCTTGCAAAGAAAAAGCTTAAAAGAAAACTGGAATAAATCTAAATTTAAAGGGGTTTTAGATGGAGCCGTCAAACTCCATCTTTTTTACTTTTTTATTTTATTGTGCTGATTTCCAAATCAAAATACAGGAATCAAACCCGGGTTGTAGCCGGTAATACATTCTCCACCTTCAGCAGTTACTATAAAGGTATTTTCAATTCCTACCATTCCGATGTTTTCAATTCCTTTTTTAGGTTCGAGGGCAAATACCATTCCTTCCTGTAGGGGTTCATCAAATCCTTCTGCAATTACAGGCAGTTCATCGATTAACAAGCCAACCCCGTGCCCGAGGAATTTCACTTTACGGTTTCCAAAACCCATAAAGTTCTGCAGAAATTCCGAGTCAAGCTTGTTCATTATGCTATTGTAAATTTCTGAGGGAATAGCACCGGGTTTTAACGTTGAGGCAGCCTCATTCTGTATATCCACACATTTATTATGGGCATCTATGGCATATTGAGGAAGTGAAGAACCAAACATATATGTGGTCGTTTTATCCGTATTGTAACCTTCAACTCCGCACCCTACATCTATGAATACCAGATCGCCTTTTCGTAGTTTCCTATCACGGCTTCCGATTAGAGGTACTGCAGGGCTCATCCCGTAGTTTCCACCAGGTCCGTTAAAATAAGACGGATAAATGGAACTTTCACCGAAACAGACATTTCCCAGGAACATCTCGGTATCAAACATTCCAAAGCGACATAATCCGTGATGTCCTTCTTCGACCATAACCGAAAACAGTTCGGTTGCAAGGTCTGTTTCATTCATTCCTTCCTGCAGCATTTCAGGTACAAGATCTTCCAGCACATGCTGATGAATCCTGCCTGCTTCTCTTGTCAGCAAGAGCTCATATTCGCTCTTTACTGCTCTAACAGCGGAAATTTGAGTATCAACGGATTTAACATTCTTAAAAGGAAAGTATTTTTGAAACCTCTGGTACAGAGCTAGAGGAACAACCTCGGTTTCAAGGTATACCGTGTCTGGAAGCTTGCTTAGACTTTTTGCAGCATCACGAAAACTGTTCATAGGTTCTATATTGGAAAATAAGGATTCGTCCAAAGCTCTTTCATAGCTGCGGCGTACCCAGAAAGTTGCTTCTTCGTTCTTAGGGATAAGCAATATTCCATCCTGCATAGTGCCAGTAAAATAATAAAGGTTTATTTTGCTGAAGATAACAGATATTTCCCATTCGGGACTTGAGGTGTCCATCCGTTTTCTAAAACTTCTCATGCGGTTTTTCAGTTCAGTTATAGGTACTTTCTTAGTCATGCGGATCCCTTTACTAAGTTATCTGTTCTCAATTATAGAAGTGTAACCTACAGTAGTGAATATACTAAGAACTTATGAGCAGATGTACATAATAGATGTGCATAATAAATGTTCATAGTAGACGTGCATAGTGGATGTGCATAACAATTATTTTTCACAACGAACTCGTAAAAAGATAAAAAGTAACTGTCGGAGTAGTGCACACCTAAGTTCTTTTTCCAAAACGGAAATAATAATTAGAAAGGAGACAAATTAAAAGAAAACAAAAAGTAAAACGAAAAGGGCTTTTTGAAAAGGGTTTATCATGCTTGGAAAATTCGAGGATCTTGTTGAAAAGGCTTCAGAGATGGGGCTTAAGGCTTATTTTATGAGCGTAAAAGACATTCCGGTTGAAAACCGGATTGCTCTGAAATGCGCTTACGGCTGCAAAAGCTATGGAAAAAGGTTGAGCTGTCCGCCTCATATTATGTCAGTTGAGGAGTTTAGAAAAGTTCTAGGGGAATACAGCAGTGCGCTTCTCCTTTTAGATGAACGCGATACTTCAAGAGTACAGGATGTCCTTGAAGCCTGGACAGAAATTCGGAAGGATTCTTTCCATAAGATGTATGAGCTTGAGCAGGAAGCTTTCAGGGAAGGCTTTACTTTTGCACATCTTCTGAGGCCCGGCTCCTGCAACGAATGTGATATATGTAACCTTGAAATGTGCGTAAAGCCGGAAATGAGACGTTTTGCACCTGAAGCTGTGGGAATAAATCTCCAGAAGGCAATGGAAGAGGCAGGGCTTGTGCTTGAATTCTGCAAGCCGGAGAAAACCATATGTATCGGCATTTTGTTGCTTGAGTGAAAATTCCTGTAAATAATTTAGTGATTGTGTAGTTTGTTTCAGATAATTGAGAGAATAAGGAAGAAGAACCGAATTAATTCGAAAGTTTGGCTTTCTGATTCTGAAGATCTTTCAGAAATAATTATAAAAATATTCGCTGCTATACTCAATATTATAATTTAATTAGTGAAGACAGAAGTTATATTAACTTTCTGATATATGTTATGGGAGACATAGCAAAATGGAGGTTTTGTTCAAATTGAATTCTGAAAAGTTAAAAATAGCTGTCCTGGGAGGAACCGGCAATATAGGGGAAGGCATGGTGCTCAGGCTAGCCCTTCAAAATCTCATGACTGAAGGTGTAAAAAATGAGATCATTATAGGTTCCAGGTCCAGGGAAACTGCAGATGAAGCCGCAAAAAAAGCCTTATCAGAGCTTGAGAACTGTGGGTTCAATACTTCCGGAATAACCATTACAGGAAGCACTAACCTTGAAGCTGCACAGGCAGCTGAAATGATAATCCTTACAATTCGCTTTGACAATGTTTTACCTCTTCTGGATGAAATCCGTGAAGCTCTTGAAAACAAGATTCTTATCACTCCTGTGGTTCCGATGGTAAAGGAAGGAAACCTTTTTATATACAAACCTCCGGAAGAAGGCTCAGCCGCACTTGCAATCCAGAAAAGAACTCCAGCTTCTACAAAAATTGTTGCAGCCTTCCACAATATCCCGGCAGGGAAATTGAAGGACGTTGTCAAGTGCAAGGCTGTACACCATGCATTGGTATGCAGCGATGACGTAGAAGCAAAGAAAAAGGTAATGGAGCTTACACAACATATGGGATGCCTGAAACCCCTGGACGGAGGTCCTCTTCAGCAGGCAAACACTATGGAGTCTCTTACGCCATTGCTGATCAACCTGGCAAAACTAAACGGACTTAAAGATCTCGGAATAAACTTTTCCTGAAAAAATTGGTTGAGAAGATAGTGAAAAACCATACAGGAAAAGAGCCGACTAGAAAAATGATCTGAATCTGGAAAAAAATGGACGTTTTTTTCGAAGAACTTATTTTTATATAACAAAAGATATAATTTTACCTAAATGCACAGGTCTTATAAGATGTCAGAAGTGAGAGCTTTTTGCCTGAGTGTATAAAAACAAGTCCGATAATAGTAAATCAGTAATAATAAATTCATAAAAATCCATAACAATACTCTCAAAATCATACTCTTTATTATTTCATCTTACCTTTGCTTTTCTAAAACAGATGAACCGATATTAAAAATCAGACAGTGAACCTGTATGAGTGAAGAACTGCTAAAAGTATTAAAGGCTGCAGGGCTTGATGTACTTTCCTGCATGCAATGTGGCACATGCACAGGAAGCTGTCCTTCGGGACGGCACACAGGGCTTAACACCCGACGAATTTTACGGGATGCATGCAAGAATAGAGCAACAGTCCTCTCAGATGAATCCCTCTGGCTCTGCACTACCTGCTATACCTGTCAGGAGCGCTGCCCACGTGGTATCCCAATTACGGATGCTCTTCTTGAGCTCAGGAGACTTGCGGTTAAAGAAGGTTTCATGCTTCCACAACATAGGCTGATATCGAAAATGGTGCTGGAGTGCGGACACGCAGTCCCTCTGGATGAAGAAACGAAGAAAAAGAGGGAAGAACTCGGGCTTGATCCCATACCTGAGACTGTACAGAAGTATCCTGAAGCTCTTCAAGAACTGAAAAATCTTCTTAAAGCATGCAAATTTGACGAACTGGTGGCTGAAAAATAAGGAGGCAGAGATATGACAAAACTAGCACTATTTCTTGGCTGTATCGTACCTAATCGCTACCCTGGAATTGAGAAAGCAACCAAACTCTGCCTGCAGAAGCTTGAGATAGATGCATCCGATCTGCCAGGAGCTTCCTGCTGCCCTGCTCCAGGGGTGTTCAAGTCCTTTGATAAAGCAACATGGCTTGCCCTTGCCAGCAGGAATATAGTTCTTTCGGAAAGGATGGAAAGGGATATCCTGACAATCTGTAACGGTTGTTACGGGTCGCTGGCAGATGCCAATTTAGAGTTGAAAAAAGACTCTGAGATGAAGGCGTGCACAAACAGTTGCCTTAAAGAAATCGGTATGGAATTTAAAGGAACTGCAGAGGTAAGGCACATAATTGAATTTCTCTATAAGGAGTTTGGGCCTGAAAAACTTAAGAATTATATCACAATACCCCTTGATCTCAAAGTGGCCTTACACTACGGATGCCATCTTATCAAGCCCTCAAAAGACCGAAAACTTGGAGAAACGGAAGCTCCGGTATTTTTTGACGAACTTGTTGAAGTTACAGGCGCAAAAAGTGTGGACTATACGGATAAAATGATGTGCTGCGGAGCAGGAGGTGGAGTCCGTTCAGGGCACGTTGCCGAATCTCTGGAAATGCTTGAACACAAGCTAGCCTGCATTCGGCGAGCAGGAGTAGACTGCATTGTCAATGCATGTCCTTTCTGTCACCTTCAGTTTGACAGAGGACAACTTGCAGTCAACGAGAAATTCGGCACTGATTATTCGATCCCTGTCCTTCATTATTCCCAGCTTCTTGGCCTTGCTCTTGGCTTTTCTCCTTACGAATTGGGGATAGAACAGAATGCAGTCCAGAATATTGAATTTCTTGCAAAAATCTATGAAATCAGCGCAGGTTTAAGGTAAAAAGTTAAAGATTGAAAGGTTGAAGAGCAAAAATAGGTAAAGATATTTTTCATTTTTTCCTTTAACCCGAAATTATAACTTTTATCTTTCGGTTTGCATATACCAGAGACACTTCTGTCTCCACTTGCATGTTCCGCAGACGTCTTCGATATCGGATGCACTATTCAGTTTTGAATTTATTAACCTGAAAGCTTTGTCTGCCTTCATTAAAGCCCCTTCTTCTATCTTTAATTTCTCCATGACAATAAGATCCATATTCCTTATCCTGCGAGAGAGGGTCGATTTCTGAATAGTGCATTCCCTTTTGCTGGGACAGGAAATACAGATCACATCACATTCAGATACGAGTTCCAGAGTTCTTGAAGGAAAAGCTCCAATATCCGAAATTACGGCCCGCATATTAGCTACAAAAGCCGGACTGTATCCATAGCCTTGAAAACCCTGGATACAACAAAGGTGATGAGCTCTGATCTTCAGGCATTCAGATCCGGTTTTAGAATCAGATCCAGATGCGTTAGATTTTTCGAGCATGTATTTCTCCGGGACTTGAATTCTCAAAATCAAAGTATTCATTCTATAAAATTCATTCAATAATATCGATTTCTGAATTCTCTAGCTGAGGTAATTCCTGAACAGGCAGTGTTATCGAAGGCGCTTCAGAGTATTCTGCAAAGAGAATGTCATAACCTGTTTTAAGTCCCAGCATGATATTCAAACTGGTACGGTCGTTGTTCAAGAGCAACGCCTGACCTATAGGGTTGCAGGCAGCCTCAAACTCAAGGGCTTCGGATTTTTTGATTCCCAGGTTGGCTTTTTCTAAGCTACATACCTTACAACAAACAGAAAATACCTCAAAATATCTTGAAAGAATGTCATAGGCCATCCTGGCTTCTCTTTCATACTCGATACAGAAAGCAATTCCTATTTTCCTGTACCCCAGCCTTTTTGCGTAAATCGTAATTTCTTCTAGTTTTGTCCGTTTTACATAATCGGATTCGAGCCAGGCTGAAATCTGAATTGACTTCAGATCATTGTCGCTATATTCAAGCCCAGATTTAATAACAGAACAGTTTTTGCCTTTCAGGCATTCTTTATTTCTGCACAATGCACACTGCACATTTTTTCTCCCGGGTTTTTAACAAGGATCGGTGGGTATAATCATAAAGAAGCTGTGAAGGTATAAATATTTCTATAGGACCCAACGGAGATTCCGGGCCAGGAAGTAAAAGAAACATTTAAAAGAATTCAGTGAAAAAGAAAAAAAGGCCAGAAAAACTGAAAAAAGCCTAATCAAAAAGATTATTTCTGTCTTTTTTTCGGTAACTGGCCTTTGTAGAGTTTTTCAAGGGCATGGACAGCTTCTTCGAGTTTGTTGAAAGGAATTTCGAGGAGTATTTCGTCATTCTTAATATCAATAGCTTCCACGTATCCAAATCAGCCTAAAGAGATATTTATTTCCCTCGTAAAGGAATGGGAAGATCTATTATTTGACTTACGAAGTTTTCAATCCAAACAAAAGAACTCGCCAGCAGATGAAAAACAAATTATGGAACTGCCGTCTTAATACATTTTTTTATTATTTGTCATTCATAAAAAGCAGTAGCTTACTTCACCAGGAAGCGGGGGCAAAAGATGCCGAGCCGTCATAACTTCTCTAAAATATACCAATTCACCCTCCGTTCTATAAATACCCACCACTTTCGATTTAAAAATAGAAATTGTTATATATTCATCATACACTGTGGATAAGTTACCCATGAAAAAATGTAGAGGAAGACCAGAATGTCCGAGACATGTTGAACAAACGCCTGATATCATGTGCTTCAAGCCCGGAGGTATCACGCTATCGGATCTGAAGTGGTATCCCCTTGCAGTAGAAGAAACTTGAAGAACTGAATTCAATATTATCTTTTGTTTGTTAAACGTTGAAGGTTTGAGACAGGAAGACGCAGCCACCAGAGCAGGGATATCAAGAAGGGTTTTCTGGGAAGATCTAAGCTGCCAGGCTGAAAATATCTCTTGCTCTTAACACAGAAAAAGCGATAGAGAGGAAAGGCGGTAACTATATCAGGACTGAAGGCTCTGACAATAGTTAAGATACGGCACATAAAAGAGAAAACCGGAAAAATTGAAGAACGCAGAAATTTACACAGGCGATAAAAAATGACAGATACGGTTCAACCATTGGAAAGTTTATCAAAAAAGCCAGAGGAGCCAAAATTAGTAGTTAACCTCAGGCGCATCAAACGCAAGATTATGATAATGAGCGGGAAAGGAGGAGTAGGAAAAAGTACAGTTGCTGCAAACCTTGCTGCAGGGCTGGCCCTGCGCGGATATAAAGTGGGGCTTCTGGACTCCGATATTCACGGCCCGACTATTCCTACAATCTTTGGGCTGGAATCTGCAAGACCTGACGTCAATGAAGAAGGAATTCTCCCTATTGAGGTACTTCCCAACCTTTCGATAATGTCTATTGGTTTTCTGCTCGAGAATAAAGATTCCCCTATAATCTGGAGAGGACCTGCCAAAATGGGAGCAATCAAGCAGTTCCTGGAAGAAGTTAGTTGGGGGGCACTCGATTTCCTTATTATAGACCTGCCTCCGGGAACAGGAGACGAACCCCTGAGCGTGGCCCAATTGATTCCTGATTGTGACGGCTCAGTGCTTGTTACAACCCCCCAGGACGTAGCCCTCATTAGCGTCCGGAAATCGATCAGATTTTCTGAAAAACTCCATGTGCCTATCATAGGGCTCGTTGACAATATGCATGGGCTTATCTGCCCCCACTGCGGCAAGCCAATAGAAGTATTCGGAACTGGAGGCGTGGAAAAAGCCTCAAAAGACTTCAATATTCCCATTCTTGCAAGGCTTCCGATTGAGCCCAAAGTCGCAGAAATGGAAGATAAGGGCACTGTAGTTCAGGGACTTCTTGAGCAAAGTACTGAATGGCAGAAAAACTTTGAAGATGTTGTAAGCGCAGTAGAAAAAACCCTTGACGAGAAGTAAGGCAGGATAAAAAGAGGGAAAGATTTACATATTTCCCTAATTATCTAATTTTTTCCAATCAGGTAGTTTTTCTCAATCAGGTAGTTTTTTCTCAATCAGCTAACTTCAGTTATTAAAACTAATTGTTCTGATCCTTTTCTTTTCCTCTACTTTTTAATATTTTCTCTTACATTTCCTTTTATAATTATATCTCTTAGGATTCTTTTAATATATTTATTCATGCGAAGTGGAATTTCTTAAATGGGGAATATTTTCCTTTTTTACGGTTAATTATTTGTGGTTTATCGGTAATTCTACATCAGAATTGAGATTTCAAAATCAACCGAGAATAAAATTATTTGTGAGAAGAGAGGATTATTAACATATAATATGCAAAGAATTACAAAATAAAAAATTAGTGTTGAGAACATGAAAAAATTAGTTATACTATTGATCCTCCTTGCAGCTGTAATATTTACTGCGGGCTGTACTGAAGAAACCCAGGAGAAAAGTGTTGTCGAAGCAACCGATCCTGGGCAGAACATATCCTCCCAGGAAAAAAGTGTTGTTGTTGATGCGACCACACTTGAACAAATAAACACATCACTCCAGGAGGGCCCTGTTCTTATGAAAATCGGGTCTGAGGGATGCGGACCATGCAACGCTATGAAGCCCATGCTTCAAGAACTGGCAACAGAATACAGTGGAAAAGCCACTATCATGTCCATAGATATAACTCAGAGCCCTGCTCTAGAAGCTTATTTTAAAATAGGATATGTCCCTGATTCAACTGTAATCGTGAATGTTACAGACGGAGAATATGTCTACATGAAACCGGACGGAAGCGTTACCACAGATAGGTTCCAGGCAAGGATTCCCGGTCTCATGGAAAAAAGCGTATTTGAAGATGTTCTTAATCTCGCCCTTCTAGAGAAGGATAAAAGCAAATCTGAATAAAAAGAAGCCTGTGATTGGGAGACTTAGCTTCAAAACTCCAGATACACTGGAAGTTCAAGTCTCCTAAAATCAGGGGTTCGGATTAAAAAGCAGCAACGTATAAAACCAAACTTTAAATATCACACTTGAAAAACCATGTTTTATGATGCAATATCCCCTCTGGCTGCATTTAGCGCAGGAATTCTCAGTGTCCTCTCTCCCTGTATCCTCCCCCTTCTACCTGCAGTCCTGGCAACATCCGCAGGAAAAGGGAGATTAAGGCCCCTTGCCATAGTTATTGGGGTCTCTATATCCTTCACTATGATGGGAGTAGTGACCTCTGCGTTCGGGGCAGCCTTCCAGACATACATAGGCCAGCTCAAAATTCTGGCCGAGATCGTGATCCTTTTAATGGGTTTTGCAATACTTTTTGAAATAAGCCTATTCAATTCCTTTTCGAAATTTCCCCTTCTGGCAGGAATGAAAGGGGAGGGGCCTATCTCAGGCTTCCTACTCGGGCTTTCCCTGGGAGTGCTCTGGATCCCATGTGTCGGTCCTATTCTGGCCTCGATCCTGATCATGGTAGCTCAGGAAGGGAGTGCTGCAACCGGCGCATTTACCCTCTCACTTTATTCCCTCGGATTTGCGATGCCAATGCTCCTGCTTGCGTACTCAGCTCACATTTCCTCTTCAAAGATCCGGCTTATATCAAGGTATGATGCAGCTTTTAAAAAAGGAGCAGGAATAGTGCTTGTCCTTGTAGGGCTCTCGATGATATACCAGAACCATTTCCAATGGCTCTTTTAAAAAAATTGAATTTAGAGAACTAAAGAAGCAGGATAAGTTGAAAATTGAAGTTTAAACATCATACAGATAAAAAATAGTAATAAAAAGTAAATAAAGAACTCACGTCACCATGCATAAATAAGAAAGACATAGAATTGTTGCCAGGGCAGCTCTAGATAATGTATGGAATGAACATCTTTGTTTTCTTTTTATATTCAATATATTCGTTGCCAAACTCCTTTTCTATGTCTATTTCCTCTTTTTTCGCCAGTTTGTAATACAGGACAAGAAGCAATGAGTACAATATTATAAGAGGCAGTGTAGCCCACTCTAACATCATTCCCATGGTTATCATGAAAAAGCCGGTGTACTGCGGATGGCGAATATATTTGTAAATACCGCTTGTAACGAGTTTCCCCTGACCTTCTTCCTTACTCCAGTAATCCTTATGGATCCGGTGCCAGCCTGATATAACCAGTGCAACTCCAGTTAGCGATATAAGAATTCCGACATACATTCCCCAGAAGCCGATATATTGCACGAGTGTATGGCCCCACAGTATGCCTTCTGGAAGGGTAAAGCCAAAGAGCCATCCTATAGCGAACATGCTGAAAGGCACACCGAACATTTCAAGTGCAAATGCAATAATGAACGCCAAGTAAACTCCAGAAGGTTTTATCTGACTTTTTTTATAGAACGGCACAAATAGGAGGAATACGCCGTAGATAATTATCCACAAACCAACTGCCCACCACATTCCGAAGTGTGCCCAAATATCTTCTGCTACCATATTATTACCTTACTTTATATTCAACTGACCGTAATAACTGTTCAAATTGATATTTCCAAGTTCATCCTGTTTCAAATCATAGCTCTTTTTAGATATCTTAACAGCAGGAGCTGTATGGAGAATGTTCCGGATAGAAGAGCCCACGAAAATAGTGATCCTCTGAAGAAAAGTTTCTCAGCTGCATAAATGATGTGCATTGTGCCGTCTCTTCTTTTATGTTTTTTATCAATGTTGGCATGTTATCCATTTTCGTTTTTAATATAGTGCCGTAATAATTTGAACACCAGTTAATAACATTATGTTATTTTGCTGACATTATGCCAAATTTATTTAATATTTATTATTTTATCGGAAGGTAACTGTAAAGCCGGAAACAAATTCATGGAATGTAGGTAATATGAAAGCGCAAAAATGAGACTTATGAAAAGTAAAAATATTCTAAGGATAAATCAATAAACTGAAAAATAAAGTTGAAATCAAAATAAAGCTGAAAATGCAAACTGAAGCCAGAGTAAAGAAAGGAAAATTGGAGAAAGTATTATTCTTCACTTTCTCTTATTCTTCACTTTCTCTTGCTATTGCCACAAGCTCATTTACACATGCGACAGCCATCGGAGTCCCGCCTCTTGTCCCGACACAACTGATGGATGGTATGGGGATTGTCAGGTTTCTAACCATTTCCCTGGATTCGGCTGCGTTTACGAAACCTACCGGAAGCCCGATAATAAGGGCTGGTCTTACACCTTTTTCAATCAACTTGCAGACCATAATGAGAGCAGAAGGTGCATTTCCGATTGCAATAATGCTTCCATCGAGCCGGTCGCGGGCAGCCAGAAAACCTGCAGATGTGCGCGTAATCCCGTATTTGTTAGCAATCTCGGTATCAGGGTCTTCGTCGAGCACGCAAATAATTTCGGATTTATGTCCTGCCTTTGTAATCCCGGCTTTTACCATGCTGATATCGACGAAAATCGGTGCGCCTTTTTTAATAGCTTCCATGCCTGCAGGGATGGGATCATGCATAAAACGCATGATATCTGCCACGGAAAGGTCTCCGGTAGCAATAACGCAGCGCTGGCGGAAGCGGTCTTCAGGCGTTTTGTTCCCGATAAGCTCCTGGATCATTGTCCGGCTTTTCATGTAGATAGCTTTGGCTTCTTCAGTCCTTGCCCCGGAATCCTTGCAGATTTTTACAAGTTCGGGATTGACGTCAACTGTAAGATCGGTAAATTCCTCAAGATTCTCAAGGTTTCCGGCCTTCTCATTAGCGCTCTTTTCAGTAGTCATACTTTTTGTGATACCCCCTGGGGGTGATTATAAAGTCCTTCTTTTGAGAATTCCAGATCCTGGAATCTCCATTTCCAACAAGAATCGTAGTGCTCATATCCACCCAGTCTTCGTATTCCATGACCTTTCCAAGAGTTGTTACGATCCTGCCCTCTCCTTCGCCCCTGAGAGCATTCTTCACAAGCCCTACAGGTACGGATTCGGCCTTGTACTGGCGAATGATTTCGATAGCTCTGGAAAAATTGGACTGTCTCTTGCGGCTCTTCGGGTTGTACAGGGCCATCACGAAATCGGCTTCTGCAGCAAGATTAAGCCGTTTTTCAATAACTTCCCAGGGAGTCAGGAGGTCACTCAGACTGATCACTGCAAAGTCCGTTACAACAGGTGCGCCTAGCATGCTTGCACCGGCTAGAATTGCCGTGACACCAGGAAGAATCTCTATATCAACTTCAAGGCCTTCGTGCTCAGCAACCTCGAGTACAATACCTGCCATGCCGTAGACATTAGTATCCCCGCCACTGACCATGACAACATTTGCGATTTTTGCAAGCTCTACAGCTTTCCTGGCCCTGTCCACCTCTTTACCCATGTGGCTGCGGATTACCTCCTGAGTTCCGAGGAGACTCTCTATTTGGTCGAGGTAAGTACCGTTCCCGAGCACATAACCGGCATTAAGGATTACATCCCTGGCTTTAACCGTCATCTGTTCCACAGACCCCGGCCCGATCCCTACGATGTAGAGTTTTCCTCCGGTTGCTTTATCTTGCGATTGCGATTGTGACTCTGCCATAGACTTTCTTCCTGCAAATCAATTGTTTTTCTTCAGAGAGGGCAAGAGCTGCGGGTTCTGCAACTCCTTTTAATCCGAAACGGGAAGCCTGGGATGATGAAGGAGGATTGTAACTGTTTATCAGCTCATCCGACAAAAAGTATATAGGAATTCCAAGCATCTTTTCCGCTTCCAGAAGCCCCAGTTCATTTTCCTTAAGTTTCGCAGAAGCAAAAGCCGTAACCTCTTCCAGGTTCAGGCCGCACTCATCGAGAGCCTGTTTCACGGCTTCAATTACCTCTTCTTTTGTAATGCCCCTGCGAGTTCCAATTCCAATGATCATCTATTATCGTCTGTCCGCTGGTTTTTCATGCAGTTATTGACCGGTTAATTCGCGTAATTGCAGATCAGTTAATTATTGGCTTATTAACTGTTAGCTATGCTGCGATCTTCACTTCTGCCGTCTCCTGCCGTCTCCTGCCGTCTCCTGCCGCTTTCTTATCAGCACGGATACATCTTCATCCACCACAACAATCCTGGGCCCCTTAACCTCAAGAACCTCTATTTCCTGGTCAAGGAGTGCACAGTTTACAGCTACAGTGGATTCTTTGTTGAAAATCTCGCAGCTTAACCTGTCGGCAATGCCCTCGACTGAGGGTTTACCATGAACTTCAGTCGCTGTTGTAAGCACTGGGACTGCTCCGAGTTCTGAAACCTTTCGAGCAATTTCATTTGCGCCGTGATGTCCCCCAAGGAGAGGGATTGCGAAGTTCAGGTTTGAATCCACCACGACCACAGCAGGGTCAGACCACTTATTATCGAGAAGAGGGGCAATGTCCCTGACCACAATGCCTGTGGCAAAGACAGCAACTATTGCCCCATAATTTCTAAAGGCTTTTTCAAATACTCCCTTTTCATAGAGAAGCAGGTCGGCTTTCAGGTGTTCTGCTATTCTTGCCGCGATTTCCCGATTCCTTTCAAAGGTAATTACAACGGTTCCTGGGCCACTCCGTATAAGTAGGACCTCCTGTAGTTTTTAGGGTCAACAACCCCGCCGATGATTATCATTGCCGAGCGTGTAATACCCGCATCCTTTACCTTGTCTGCGATATCTTCCACTGTCCCGGTGATGACTTCCTCATCTTCCCAGGATGCGTGAAACACTACTGCAACAGGCGTATCTTTCGGGCAGCGGACTTTTTCCATAATTTCCCTGATTTTCTGGGTCCCAAGGAAAATTGCCATTGTAGTATTGTAGGCAGAAAGCTCGGGAATAAGGTCTTTTTCCAGGGTTTTTCCAGCAGGACGGGTGATGATGAGAGTATCGGAAACGCCGTTAAGAGTCAGCTGCGTGCCCAGGGCGGCAGCGCTTGCAAAAACCGATGAAACACCCGCGACTCTTTCTACTTCGATATCGTACTTTCTAAGCTCTTCCATCTGCTCTATGACAGAGCCGTAGAGAGACGGGTCTCCGCTGTGGAGGCGAACGACCAATTTTCCTTTATTTACCGCATCCGCGATTATTTTAGTCGTCTCTTCAAGAGTTAACCCATAGCTGTCCACTGTCTCTCCCTGTGTGTAATTAAGAACTTCGGGATTTACCAGAGAGCCTGCATACATTACAAGGTCGGCTTTTTCAAGCATCTCACGCCCGAGTACGGTGATGAGTTTGGGGTTTCCTGGGCCTGCCCCTACAAAATATACTTTTCTTTCCATCTGACCATTCCCTTTGCCTGTATTTATTCCAAAATTATGTACTGATTCCCGCAGAACATTATTCGGGATTTTATCATTTTTTTCCATAGATGATACTGAAATAGTTTCCTTTCTCTGGAATTTCTTCTTTTTTGCAGATTATAAGCTCGTTTTCCGAAAAGAGTCTTTCTGCAAAGATGAATTCCCTGTACCCTTCAGCTTCAAGCTGTTTAACTATCGTTTTCGGCTGCGTAGCTTTCAGGTGAATCTTGTAGCCGACCTCGGAACCATCACTGACCTCAAAAGAACTCTCAACTGCAACGTCAGTCCTGGCAGCAAAGGAGGTGATTGAACTTATTCCAGGAACAGTTGCTAGCTCAACATCCGGATAGTGTTTACGCATTACTTTTTTGAGATGGGAAAAAGTAGAGAAAAAGTTTGGGTCACCTATAAGCCCGAAAGCCACAGTTCCCTTTCTCGCTTCTTCTGCTACTCTGTCAGCGTTTTCTTTCCAGAGAGCATTGAGAACTTCAATATCTCTTATCATGGGAAATTCGAGGATTTCAGCATCTGCGTAAGGAGCCACAAGGTCTTTTGCCAGGCGGCCTGGCACATATACCTTGTCACTGTTTTTCAAAACATCTATTGCTTTCAGGGTCAGAAGTTCAGGGTCTCCGGGACCAAGTCCTACTCCTATTAACATGCTATCGCTCCGTAAGTTTTTGTAAAAATAAATGTAAAGCAAAATTTCAATTATAAGAGAATTTTCAGTTTTGCGTTTTTCCGACAACGATATACACCGGATTTTCGGGCTTGAACATAGTTTCTCCGGCAATTGGTGCACTTCTCGAGACCGAAATATGGACTACTTCATCAAAAATCCCAAGTCTTTTCATCGATTCAATTGTCCTGACAACTGTTTCGATGCGAACGGCATTTACCACGATGCTCCTGGCTTTTTTCTTCACAAGTATCTCAAGCACTGAGCCGATATTTTTTGTACCGCCGACAAAAGCACAGTCAATAAAATCGACAAAATCTCCAGAGCCAAGGATATCCGACGCCTCGCCAGCTAAAACCCTGGCATTTTCGATATTGAAATTTTTAAAGTTCGTCTCAGTGGCTCTCAGGGCTTCCTTGCGGGCATCTATTGCATAGATCGTCAGGTTTCGGGTAATCCTGGCTGCTTCGATAGATACCGATCCTGTACCGCAGCCTATGTCTGCAAACCGATCCCCGTCACGTAGCCCGAGTTTGGAAAGGGACACAGCAATGATTTCGGGTTTTGTCGGGCCGCCGCTAACACTTACTATTTCGGACATGTTTTACCTCGGGATAAAGTAAAGCAAATATATGAAATATAAATTAAATATATGACGATATAATTTTCAATTTTATTATACCGGTAATATAGCAAGTCGAGCCGGAAGTTATGATATATTCAGGTGTAATTATATAAAGTGTATACAAAGATAATTGAAACTCGATTTTTCGGATCAACCCGATTATAAATATAACTTGTTGTAGATATACCTTATTATCAGTAAGAAGGGCATGGTAGGAAAGTAAACTTTCATGAGACTAAAGGGGAACTCGGGAAACATCTACAAGAAAAATTTGTATTGATTTTATACATTGACTTCCAGTAAACCATTTTTAAAGAGGTGTCCGGAAGTTCTTTTTGGAAGAAAAGAGGAGTGACCTCTTCTTTCAGCTTTAATACCCTAAAGATAATAAATATATATAAGTAAAAATACATTTTGTATTTTAAAAGAAAGAGATTTTAACTATGAGAACATATCATAATTTGATCATAGGCATATAAGGTAAACTGCCGTTTTGAAAAAAAGCGATAAGTTCTCCCCAAGAAGAGTGTTTTTTAAACGAGACGCCGAAGTTATTCGGTTAAATACAATTGATTTTCTGTCCTGTATACCTGAAAAATATCTTTTTCACAGGAAAAAACCCCCGCAGTGAAAGCCAGCTCTCTCGATGCAGGGCCCTGCCGCCTGAAAGAAAGGAGGAAAAGCGATGAAAATTTACGAATCATATGAAGATCTGCCCAAAATAAAGCTGCCTTATGGGAACGACGTATTTATAAGTGACAGCACTATCCGCGACGGCTCCCAGATGCCGGGGATAGTCCTGAGCAGAGAACACAAGCTTCAAATCTATGAGTACCTGCACGAAATAGGAATTGAAAAACTCGAGGCTTTTGTATTCAATAAAAGGGACAGAGACGCTGTAGATCTTATGTTTGATAGAGGCTACGAGTTTCCCGAGATCACAGGCTGGGCAAGAGCCTCAAGGGCTGATATAGATAAGATTCTGGAAGTCGATGGGATTAAAGAAACAGGAATCCTGATGTCTGTCTCAGATACACATATTTTTTCCAAGATGAGGCTCTCAGGCAGGGAAGAAGCGGAAGAGAAATATCTGGATGCTCTGCAGTATGCAGTGGATCACGGGCTTCGCACACGGGCTCACCTTGAAGATATGACCAGAGCAGACAATTATGGTTTTGTTTTCCCTCTAGTTGAAAAAATTATGGAAATCGACCCTCGCTGCATTATCAGAGTCTGCGATACTGTCGGATACGGAATGCCCTTCATGGATATCGACGAGCCTTATGGAATTCCGAAAATCGTGCAGTACCTCAAAAAGGAAATCGGGGTTAAAAATATCGAAACCCATATTCATGACGATTACGGATTCGGGTCATCAAGTTCTATTGCAGGTTTCTGGCATGGGGCTAACTGGACAAGTGTAACTTTCCTGGGTATAGGAGAACGTGCAGGAAATAGCGAAATGGAAAAAATCCTGCTTTTCCTTGTAGACAGGGTAGAGGGTTTTGAAAGATACAACCTTGAACCGGTCACTCGCTTTGCAAGATTCATGGAAAAGGAGCTATGGCTGCGGGTTCCGAGAAACAAGGCGGTTGTCGGGAAAAACATTTTTGCCCATGAATCAGGGATACATGCCGCAGGCGTCCTCAAAAATCCCTTCAATTACGAACCCTATCCTCCAGAACTTGTTGGGGGAAAGCGACTCCTGCTTATAGGGGATTCTTCAGGGCTGGAAGTTATCCGCTATAAGGTTCAAGAGACCTTAAATGACCTCCTTGACGTTGAAACCATAGTAGAAAAAGATGACCGCAGGCTCTTGAAAATCCAGAACGAAATCCAGAAGCTGTATGATAACGAAGAACGGGTTTCCTGTATTTCGGACGAAGAACTCCTTGCTTATGTGGAAAAATACTTCCTTTACCAGCCGATTTGCAATCCTACACATGCAGGTAGAGGAAAACTGAAAATCAAGGGAAAAATAGCTGAGTCCGAAGAAGAAAGAGTGAAGGAATGAAGAAAAGAGATTTCCTTCAGTACCTTTTTATTTGAGAATTTCTGCCGTATACTTCGCAATCTCACCAGCCATCTGACTGAGTTTTGCACTGCCTCCGAGGTCGTAAGTTACGTACTTACCTTCGGAAATTACGCGCTCAGCAGCTTTGAATATGGCTTTGGACTTTTCCTTTTCGCCAAGGTAATCAAGCATCCAGGCTCCTGCAAGTACGGTTGCAACAGGGTTTACTTTATCCTGACCTGCATACTTTGGAGCCGAACCATGAGCAGGTTCGAACATTGCGAAAGAATCTCCTATATTGGCAGAGTAGATAAGGCCGATACTGCCAACCAGTGCAGAGCACTCCTCACTGATTACATCCATAAATAGGTTTGTGGAGAGGAGAACTTTTTTATTGAAAATCTGGGGGTTCTTGATCAGTTGCTGGGCAATATTGTCTATGTGATAGGGCCATATCTCAATATCTGGATAATTCCATCCAGCCTTTTCAACTTCCTCTAAGAAAGAGCCACAGGTAAGTTTCAGGATATTGCTCTTATGAATGGGCACAACAGTGTCATAACCTCTTCTTTTTGCTTCTTCGAAGGCGTACTTTGCAATCTTGCTGGATGCAGTGCGTGTAATCTTACGGATTGCAATTGAGACATCATCCGTGAGCTGGATTTCCTCTCCAATATAAAGCCCTTCAGTGCCCTCGCGCACACAGACCATATCCACATATCCCAGAGGTGCATTTGAATTGGGGAAAGTCTTGATTGGTCTGACATTCGCATAAAGATCATACTTTCTTCTTATGGACACAGCCACACTTCTCGGGGAACCGATTCCTCCAGGGGTGGTTGTCGGGCCTTTAAAACAGGCATCTGAGCTGTCAAGGATCTCCCATGTCTCATTCGGGATAAGGGAATTGCCTCCGTTCTTTTCCCACCAGCCGGCGCCTGCCTCACACATAATAAATTCTATGTCTGTGCCAGCGGCTTCTGCAACTTTAAGCATCGCGTCTACAAGTTCGGGGCCTACCCCGTCACCTTTGATTACTGCTGCGGTTTTACTCATATTATCACCGGGTTTTAAGGTTCGTGTTCAAAGAACCGTAGCGACTGAAAAACTAAAAAAGCGGAACTTTTTGAGAAATTTGGTAAGAATAATTGGATCTTCCAGTGTACTCAACGTAAGGCTATATATTTCAAGTTTTGGGTAATTAATACTCCGCTGAATAATTTTTCACTCTAAGTCAGATCTGGAATATGATGCCTGCGCACATTTCTAAAAAATCAAATTTGTATATTTTCTTCAGGAGGTATCCGATCCAGAATCCAACCCGAAACTTTCGATGAACCGAATCCGAACCTTAATCAAACCCAGAAACCACATACCTTCGAGGAGTAAGAATGCCCGCAAAAATTCCGATTACCGATAATCATATGCATATCGACCCTAGAGCCAGGGGACTTGAAGCAGTGAAAGATTTCATGAATTCTGGAGGGACTCACATAATTCTGGTCGCCAAACCCAGCTGGTCCCTTGGAGTAATGGTCAAAAAGCCTGAGGATTACCTCAAGGTCTTTGACGAAACCGTGGAAATCGCATCAAAGATCAGGGAGATTGGAGTTGGAGCCTTTCCCGTGCTTGGGGTTCATCCGGCAGAGATCTCGAAGCTTACTGAGTATATGGAACTGCCAGAAGCTACGGAAATAATGAAGAAAGGTCTTGAGATTGCTTCGGGATATGTGGAAAAAGGCCTTGCTGTAGGGATAAAGTCAGGGCGCCCTCATTACCCTGTGGCTGCGGAAGTTTGGGCAGCTTCGAATGAGATTATGGAGTACGCTTTTTCCCTGGGAAAAGAACAGGACTGCGCTGTTCAGCTTCATACCGAAAGCGTGGGAGAGCCTGAACTCCGGGACATAGCAGAGAGGGCAAGAAAAGCAGGAATCAAAATGAACAGAGTTGTCAAACACTACTCTCCCCCTATGGTAAAAACCTGCGAAGAGCTGGGGCTCTTTCCAGGGGTGATCTCGATCAAAGGGGCAATCGAACAGGCGCTTGAAGAAGGGACACGGTTCATGATGGAAACGGATTACATTGACGACCCTGACAGGCCGGGTGCAGTGCTTGGTCCGAAAACAATTCCCAAAAGGACCATAAAACTGATGGAAACACATGGTGAAGAGCCTTTCTGGATCATCCATAAGGAAAACCCTGAAAGGGTATATGACATAGAAATCGAGCTTTAAAAGTTTATCGCAAAAGAAAATCAGACGAAAGAGTCAAAGAATGCAGTTTGAGAATATTAAAGGTTAAAAGAAAAGAGTTAAGTCCGTAAAAGATAAAAAACACATAAAAACAGAGGTGAAGGAGATCAAAGGAAAAATCCCTTCGGATTGTACCCTCTGTTATTCCGGAAAGAAAAACCTGCCGGAAACTAAGTATTGCTGCCGGAAAAAACCCGCAGTCAAGATTTACTTTCTCTTTATTTTTACGATATCTCCCAGAGTAGTATCTTTCATTAAGTGAGAGACTTCCTGCCCTGCGGCGTCAACACGTTCCGTAAGTTTGATGTTAAGGGTGTGTTCAAGCTTCTTTCGAACGGGCTCTTCTGGCACGATTTCACTGCGTTCTATCTTTTTGATCAGAGATGCTTTTTCTTTGATATTTTCAGCCAGGTCTTCCTGAGACCAGCCTTTTGCTTCTCTCGCGTCCCGGATAATCTGATCATAGTTATCCAGGAGTTCGTCTTTCAAAATGTCGAAAAAATCCTTCTTTTGCCTCTTTTCAGTTCGTGTTACCGTACGAACCACCGGAGAGACTTTCCTTGATACGGGAGTCCGCTTATCAACGGGTTTACCGTAAGGAGCACATTTTTGGCAGACCTGGAGTTCGCTGTTATCAATTGTAATGCATATAGACGTTCCGCGGATCTCTGCACCACATATTTCGCACTGCATATTGATCACTTCGAAAACGCTATATACGGTACGAACTTAAATATTATTCGGAGCTCCATGACGGAAAGTACCAAAAGTAAGGATGAAAGCATGCGCAGTCACCTTGGTAAGTCCGGACCTGTGTATGACGGAATCGAGCCTGGAGAGCTGGGGGAAGTAACTGAAAGCGTCCAGGACCGAGTGAGGCAACTTGAAAGCCGCAACAGTTTTCTGGAAGAGCAGTGCAGCCAGATTGAGTCCGAAAAACGTTATTTGGAAAATCAAAAGATCAAATATGAAAGGGAAATCAGAAAGCTGCAGTCTGAGCTGGACCGGATGAAGACCTCTCCGCTCATTATTGGTACGGTCATTGATGTGATTAAGAACGACAGGATAATTGTCCGGAGCAGCAACGGGCCTCAGTTTCTGGTTAATGTCTCACAATATATAGATGAAAAAAAACTGCTGCCGGGGGCAAAGGTTGCCCTAAACCAGCATACGCTTGCCATTGCCGAGGTTATTCCTTCTACGGAAGAGCCTTTTGTTGCCGCAATGGAGGTATTCGAAAGCGTAGAAGTGGATTACGACCAGATAGGCGGTCTCGAAGAACAGATTCAGGAACTTCAGGAAGCAGTCGAACTTCCTCTCATCGACCCGGAACGGTTTGTCCGGATAGGTATCGAGCCTCCTAAAGGAGTTCTTCTCTACGGACTTCCTGGAACAGGTAAAACCCTGCTTGCAAAAGCCGTGGCTCACAGGACCAAGGCGACCTTTATCAGGGTTGTAGGCTCTGAACTCGTGCAGAAATACATAGGGGACGGGTCCAAACTTGTAAGGGGAATCTTTGAGATGGCTCGGAAAAAAGCCCCAAGTATTATCTTTATCGATGAGCTGGACTCGATTGCTGCAAGGCGCCTGAATGAGACTACGGGCGCAGACCGTGAGGTTCAGAGGACACTAATGCAGCTTCTTGCAGAGATGGATGGATTTGACAAAAGGAAAAACATCAGAATTATTGCAGCAACAAACCGTCCAGATGTCCTTGACCCGGCAATTCTCAGGCCAGGTCGTTTTGACAGGCTTGTCCATGTTCCCATGCCCGGAGTCGAAGCCAGAGGAAAAATTCTGGAAATTCACTGCGAAAAAATGATTCTTGCAGGAAATATCGACTTTAAGAGGCTTGCAAAAGCTACCGAAGGGATGAGCGGAGCAGACCTGAATGCAATTGCCACCGAGGCAGGCATGTTTGCAGTCAGGAAAGACAAGGAAATGGTTGAGATGGAAGACTTCCTCGAAGCAGTTGATAAGGTATCTATGGCTGCAGATACGCAGAAGATGATGCCTGTAACTCTCCCTGAAACAACTATGTTCGTGTAAAAAAGCTCGGATAAACGGATTAAAAGCCCCTATCGGGGCTCATTTTTTCCTTGAGTGAAGTGAGGTTTTATGCCGGAAAATATGAGTCTTTTTCCTTAAAACCGGCAAACTATTTTTGTAATCCCTACGTAAAAACACATGTGAATTCAGATTTTCATATCAAATCCGAAATTCGAATTCTGGGTATAGATGATTCTGCGCTCCTTAACAAAAATGTAATGATAGTGGGGACTGTTTTCAGGGGAGGAAGCTGGATAGACGGAGTCCTTCGTTCAGAGATCACAAAGGACGGGCTTGATGCTACCGACATTATCTCCAATATGATAAAGAAGAGCAAACATTACGGCCAGATAAGGGTTGTCATGCTCGACGGAATCACTTACGGAGGCTTTAATGTTGTTGATATAGAGAAGCTTCATAGGGAAACAGGGATACCTGTAATTGTAGTTATGCGTTCATACCCGGATTTTGAGAAAATCAAATCTGCCCTCGAGTATTTCTCGGACGGGAAAGAACGTTGGACAATAATAACGAGAGCCGGAAAAATAGAAAAAATCGCTGGTGGAAAAGGACGAAATCCCATTTATATCCAGAAAGCAGGCATAGGCCTGGAGAGTCTGAAAAAGATAATTCAGCTTACCTCAATAAGAAGCAATATTCCTGAGCCTCTGCGGGTTGCCCATCTAATCGCAACAGGAATTATCTTGGGAGAGTCGAGAGGAAAAGCATAATTGTTTACATTTTTTACATTTAATTCTCCAAAAAGAAGAAAGATGTGAACAGGATTTGGAAGCGTGGTATTAGGTCTGGGAAAGATGGGTATATAAATCCGAATAAAGAGAAAGGTAAAAATACAGGAACTGGCTTCAAAAAATATAAAAAATAAAAAAATAATATTTTACGTAAAAAAATTGGAAGAGATTGGGAACAAAGAATAAAGAAAATCGGAAATAAAGGAAAGCCGGATCATAAAAGCAGTGAAAAGCAGAACCTGAGGCAAACAGGAAAGTAGAAGAGTTTAATAAAATTATTAAACAAATACAGTATAGATTTAAAGACTGGAAAAGGAAAACTATTAAATTGGAAACTGTATATGTGATGGTTAAAATAGATCTATTCTTCTTAAAATACATTTGTTCTTTAATACAATCCGTTAAATATCACCCCATAGGATGGAGGAAAACAGTAGCATGAGATCCATTGTGGAAGAAGCCCTTGCTCGATCTGCCCTGGAAGGACGTGCCGGGCAGGGAGAGTACTCAAATTCAGATTACTCTAACGCAGACTCAGATGTGGATGCCGAACTTGAAGAGATCCTCAGAAGCCTTAAAACAACCATCAAGGTCGTAGGTTGCGGAGGCGGCGGCTCAAACAGCATCCAGCGTATGATGGGCGAAGGGATCCAAGGAGCGGACCTCGTTGCCGTGAATACCGATGCCCAGCACCTTCTTCATATACGCTCCGGCAAAAAGATCCTTATCGGGAAAAAGAAAACCCGTGGACTTGGGGCCGGCAGCCTCCCCCAGATAGGAGAAGATGCTGCAATCGAGAGTATTGATGAGATTAACAAGATTGTCGAAGGCTCTGATATGGTCTTTATCACGGCGGGCCTTGGAGGAGGAACTGGGACAGGGTCGGCACCTATAGTAGCTGAGGCCGCCAGGGACGCAGGAGCTCTTACGATCGCCGTCGTCACCCTGCCGTTCAGTGTGGAAGGTCATGTCCGCAGAACCAATGCAGAGGCCGGCCTGGAGCGCCTGAGGGATGTTGCAGACACGGTGATAGTGGTTCCCAACGATAAGCTGATCGAAGTAGTTCCGAGACTCCCGCTTCAGGCCGCCTTCAAAGTCTCAGACGAAGTTCTTATGAGAGCCGTAAAGGGTATAACCGAACTGATCACAAAACCCGGGCTTGTAAACCTCGATTTTGCGGATATCAGAACTGTTATGCAGAACGGAGGCGTTGCGATGATAGGGCTCGGAGAAGCGGACGGAGATAACAAAGCTGTCGAGTCCGTACAGAAAGCTCTGCGCAGCCCACTTCTTGACGTAGACATATCAGGTGCGACATCTGCCCTTGTTAACGTGGTTGGAGGGCCTGACATGACAATTTCGGAAGCTGAGTCAGTGGTTCAGGAAGTTTATAGCCGGATTGACAGCAATGCCCGCCTGATCTGGGGTGCTCAGATTGACCCTGACCTCGAGCAGACCGTACGTACCATGATAGTGGTCACAGGAGTAACCTCAGCCCAGATTTATGGTCATGGAAATGACAAGAACATTACTTTTAAATATGGAATTGATTTTGTAGAGTGATCAAGCCAGACACTAAAGGGATTAAAATAGTCGGTTGGAATAAAATATACTGTTTTCCTCTCTTTAGAATAAAAATAAGGAATCGGAATCGAAACCCAATCGAAAACTATTTTTATGGTAAATGCCGTATGATGCCGATACTATTCGGCATCAAAAAAATAAATCTTTATACTGACGCGATCAAAGATCTGAAGTAAATATAATCCTGCATCGAAATCTTGTGGTGTTTTAAAAGCCGTGCCAGTGATATCTTCATATAATAGGAATCAATAATATAATCCGCCCGTTCCTTCCTTAAGAGAAATCCGAAAATTCGGTGTATAAAAAAGTGAATTTCGGAAATGGAAAGCATATAGGAAGAACCGTAAGCGGAAAGTTCAAGATATATGAACAAAATAAAGAAAACCTGGATGTGAATTGATTGGTAGAACTCCCGTTTGAAATGAATGTAACTAAAGAAAGCGTTGGTCAGGTAATCCGGGCACACTTGAGAGTCCTGAAACTTACTAAAAAACCGTCCAGGGAAGAGTTCTTGACTATTGCCAAAGTTGCAGGTATTGGCATTTTGGCTGTGGGAGCAATAGGATTTATAATATATGTACTGTTGACAATGTTGCCCCAGTGGGTGGCTAAATGAGTGAGGATTCTCAGATATTTGTAATCAAAACCACGGCAAACCAGGAAAGATCGGTTGCAACCGCCCTTGCCAGGATTGCAAAAAAGGAGAAACTGGACATAAGGGCAATTCTGGCTCCTGATGAGCTAAAAGGATATGTCCTTGTTGAGGCTCCTAAATCCGGAATCGTAGAACTGGCAATCCAGACTATTCCCCATGCACGAGCTCTTGTGAAAGGGAGCTCTACAATTGCTGAAATTGAGCATTTCCTTAAACCCAAACCAATAGTAACAGGAATCAAAGAAGGGGCTATAATTGAGGTCACTTCAGGACCCTTCAAGGGGGAGAAAGCCCGGGTTAAAAGGGTTGATGAAGGGCATGAGGAAATTACTGTGGAACTGTTCGATGCGGTGGTTCCGATCCCCATCACGATTCGCGGCGATACTGTAAGAATCTTGAGAAAAGAGAAAGAATGAAGCCGCAGCGAGATGGGAAATACCGAAAATTCCAGCTTACTATAAATAAAATTACCAGTATTCAGAGTGGATTGAAAGAGATCTGCAAAGTTTATATTTATTAAAACCGGTGAAACTCAGATGACAAGTATTGTTGAAGCACTCGTCCCTGGAGGAAAAGCGAATCCTGGACCACCTTTAGGTCCAGCGCTTGGTCCGCTCGGGGTCAACATAAAAGAAGTGGTCGAAAAGATCAATGAAAAAACAAGGGACTATAATGGAATGCAGGTCCCTGTGAAAATAATTGTTGACGACAAAAAAAATGTCGAGATCGAAATCGGCACTCCCCCAACAGCGTCCCTTATAATGAAGGAGCTAGGGATTCAGAAGGGATCCGGAAATGCGGGAAGCGAAGTTGTTGGAAACCTCAGTATCCCACAGGTCGTAAAGATCGCTCGCATGAAGAAGGAAGATGTACTTTCCTACGATCTCAAAGCAACAATGAAAGAAGTTATGGGCACCTGTGTACCTATGGGTGTGACTGTAGAGGGAGTCAAGGCCAAAGACTGCCAGAAGGCACTCGATGAAGGCAAGTTCGATGATTTGCTTGCTGGCGAAGAGTGGTAAGCCTTCCCCTCCCTTTACTATTTAATCCGGGATTTTATGATACACCAATAGTTTTAAATTGGATACCACTAATAGCTCAGGAACCTTGAATACCGTTCTACTGTAATAAAATAAAAACTGAGAGTTATTAGAGGCTTACTATTTAAGAGTGAAAGAACCGGATTCACGGGAAGCCCTAAAACCAACCGTAGTAAGCCGAAAAGGCTGCTTGGACGAGAACGTTCAAACACTACGGGGAGGAACACGATGGCAGAAAAAAATATACTTGAAGCTGTCAAGAAAGTACTTGAAGAATCGCCAGAGCGAAAGTTCTCTGAAAGCGTAGACCTGGCGATTAACTTAAAGAATCTTGACATGAATCAACCGAAGAACAGAGTCGATGAAGAAGTAATTCTTCCGCACGGGCTCGGAAAAGAACTGAAGATCGGCGTTTTTGCAAAAGGTGATGTGGGCCTGAAGGCAAAGGCTGCCGGTGCTGCGTATGTTATTTCTGATATTGAGCTCGAAGAACTGGCGGCTGATAAGAATAAAGCCAGGACTCTTGCAAATGAATATGACCTTTTTATCGCAGAAACCCAGTTTATGCCGGTAATCGGTAAGAAACTTGGTATTGTTCTTGGACCCAGAGGGAAAATGCCTATTCCACTCTTACCAAACAAGGATGTAGGCGAACTGATCCAGAGCAAGCAGAATGCGGTAAAGCTCAGGTCAAAAGACAGGCTTACCTTCCATGTGGCTGTCGGCAGAAGGGATATGAATCCTGATTACCTTGCCGAGAACATTGAGACTGTTGTAGCCAGGCTGGAGCGTGTCCTGGATAAGGGCAAGCACAACCTGAGAACGGTATATGTCACGACAACCATGGGAAAATCAGAGAGGGTGGTGTAAATGGCAGAAGAAAGGCATCACACCGAGCACATCCCGCAGTGGAAAAAGGATGAGATCGAAAATATAAAGGAACTCATCCGGTCCCATAAGGTCTTCGGGATGGTGGGGATCGAAGGCATTCTCGCAACCAAGATCCAGAAGATTCGCCGGGACCTTAAAGACGTTGCGGTGCTCAAAGTCTCCAGGAACACCCTCACAGAGCGGGCTTTAAATCAACTCGGAGAAAGCATTCCCGAGATGAATAAATACCTTGACAAGCAGACTGCTCTGGTATTTACTAATGAAAGTCCATTCAAGCTTTACAAAGTACTCGAACAGACAAAAACCCCGTCTCCTATAAAAGGAGGCGCAATAGCTCCTCTGGACATTATTGTTAAGAAGGGGCCGACCAGTTTTCCTCCTGGCCCAATTCTCGGAGAATTCCAGAGCGCGGGAATTCCTGCCTCAATAGAAGCAGGGAAAGTCGCAGTAAAGGAAACGAAGGTTGTCTGTAAAGCAGGTGAGGCAGTCCCGCAGAAGCTCGCAACCATGCTCTCAAAGCTGGAGATATACCCTCTTATTATAGGGCTGGACTTAAGGGCCGCCTATGATGAAGGGACAATTTACGAGCCGGAACTCCTTGCAATTGATGAAGGCCAATACTTCTCTGACATTATCAGAGCAACTCAGAACGCTTTCAATCTCTCTGTCAATACCGCATACCCGACAAGCGCAACAATCGGCACACTGTTGGCAAAAGCCTCGGTAGAGGCAAAGAACCTTGGTGTCAATGCTGTTGTGTTTGATTCAGGAGTCATGGATGCACTGCTGGCAAAAGCCCATATCCAGATGACATCTGTTGCGTCCAAAGCCGCAGATAAGGATGCAAACGCAGTTGATGACGACCTGAGGGAAGCTCTCGGAGCAGCAGCAAGCGCAGCAGCAGCAAGCGCAGCAGCCACACCGTCCGAGAAAAAGGAAGAAGTAAAAGAAGAAGAAGCAGAAGAGGAAGAAGATACCTCTGAAGAAGACGGAATGGCCGGTCTCGGTGCCCTCTTCGGATAAACAAATTTACAATAATTGAAAGTAAGGTGATTATGATGGAATACATATATGCAGCTCTCTTATTGCACAACGCTGGTAAAGCAATTACTGAAGAAACAATCACTGCTGTTCTCAAGGCAGCAGGTGTTGAAGTGAACGAAGCTAGAGCAAAGGCCCTTGTAGCAGCCCTTGACGGCGTGGACATCGAAGAAGCAATTTCAAAGGCCGCATTTGCAGCCCCTGCAGCAGCAGCTCCTGCAGCAGCAGCTCCTGCAGCAGCAGCTCCTGTTGAAGAAGTAGAAGAAGAGGAAGAAGACACCTCTGAAGAAGACGGAATGGCCGGTCTCGGCGCCCTCTTCGGATAAACTCAAGTAAAACTTTAATACCTACAGCTCGCCTCACGGCGAGCATTCTTTTTTTCAATAGAATTTAGCAGTAGTTTAATAACGTAGAATTATCTGATTTTCTGTAGAATTCTTTATC